>JADLHH010000022.1 GCA_020848855.1 Anaerolineae bacterium
ATCGTGCCCGGCTGGGCGACAATCCAGCGGGCAGGCGTGGCGACGTAGTACCCGCCCGATCCGGCGACCGCGTTCTTGTAGACGACCAGCGGGCGCTTTTTCGCCAGCTCGTCGAGCGCCGAGGTCATGGCTTCGGCAGCGACGACCGCGCCGCCGCCGCTGTCCATGAACAGCACCACCGCCGCCGTGCTGTCGTCCTGCATCAGCGCCCGCACCTGACGCACCACCGTCTGGTCGCCTGCCCGCTCGCCGCCGACGAATGGGATCGGCAGGTCGATAGGCGGGTTCGCACTCTCGCCGGGCGTCATCAGCCCGGTGATGGTGAGCAGCGCGACATGCTGATCGCCGCGCGGCGCGCGCCCGAGCACTAGTTTTCGGTCGGCGTCTTTCCAGAGGTGCAGGTACTTGCCCTTCAGGTAGGCGGCGAAGCCTTCTTCGTTGACGACGGCGTCGACGTAGCCCGCTTTGAGCGCCGGCTCGGCGACGTGCGGCGACGTGTCGATCATCGCCTGCGCCTGCTCCAGCGTCCAGCCGCGCCCGGCGGCGATGCCGTCGCGGATCATGGCGTAGCGCGAGTCGATGAGCCATTCCAACTGCTCGCGCCCTTCCGGCGAAATCGTCTCGCGCGAGAACTGGTCGAGCGCGCCCTTGTACGGCGTGATCGCCACCACGTCGAGCGCCACGCCGATGGTGTCGAGGGCGTCCTTCAGAAAGATCGCTTCCTGCCGCAGCCCGACGGTCATCAGTTCGCCGCCCGGCTGAAGCAGAATCGAGTCGGCGGCGCTGGCGACGTAATACCCCGCCGTGTCGTAGGTCTGGGCGAAGCAGACGACACGCTTACCCGCCGCCCGCAGGCGCGTGATCGAGCCGCGCAGCGTTTGTAAATCCGCCAGCGGCAGCGCCAGCCCGCTGATTTTGAGGATGACGTTCTGGGGGCGTGGGTCGGCGGCAATCCGCCGGAAGATGCGGTCAAGCTCCCACAGGCTGAGCGGCGGCGCCCCCTGTACGCGCTGGCGCAGCCAGCCGCGCGTGTCCGGCAGGGCGGGCATGGACGCCGGGAGTGTCAGGATGATGGTGTCGAGGTCTTTGTAGCGGGCGCGCAGGCGGTTGCGCAGCGCCAGCCGCAGCCGGAGAAACACACGCAGCAGGCGGAACGGATTCAGGCGCTTCAGCCGACGCATCGAACTCAGGTTCCTTTCGAACCTCGCCAATGATAGTCTATAGCATCTTCAAAAGCGAAAGTGAATGTAGTATAGAGATAACAGGAGTTTGCGTCGAGGAAATAAATGGAGTTGAGGGGTTTTGTGCGCGCTTTCCTGCGCTGGTTATTAGAGCCTGCGGCATCGCTCAGCGAGCCAGAGGATAGACACCAGGCGCGCACGGTTGCCGCGACTCTGCTCCTGACGCTCGTGCTGATCGTCGTGCCGCTGTTCCAGCGCAGCAGCAGCACCGAGACGCCAATCCCCTGGCTGCTGACCCTGCTCGGCATCGGCGTCGCCTATGCTGCCAGCCGGACGCGCTACTACCGGCAGGGCGCATTCATCGCCATCCTCACGCTGTGGCTGCTGCCAACGTATACTATCCTGCTGATCGGTATGAGCAGCTCGGTGTCGTTCGTGCTGGCGATTGGTCGGCTGCTGCTGCTGTCGCTGCTGATGACCTACATCATGATTTCGCTGCGGGCGAGCATCGTGCTGGGCGCGGCGATGCTGATCATCTTCCTGATCAACCCGACCGCGCCGGGTACGACGCCATCGCTTCAGCGCGCGTCCGATTTCCTCCTGACGACCGCGTCGATTTTCATGATCTTCGTGATCACCCGCCAGTACGAGCTGGCAAAGCGGCGCGAGGCGGAAGCCGCCCAGCGTGCTACCGAGGCACTATACCGGGCGATTGTCGAATCGCAGACCGAAATGCTCGTCCGCTGGCTGCCGGATACCACGCTGACGTTCGTCAACGACGCCTACTGCCGCTACTTCGGCAAGCCGCGTGAAGAATTGATCGGCACGAAGTTCAGCCAGGTCGTATTCGGGGACGATTTTTCGGTCATCCGCAGCGCCTTCGGAACGATCACGCCCGAAAAGCCAACGATCACCTATGAGCACCGCGTCATCACGCCGGCGGGCGCGGTCGGCTGGCTGCAATGGACTGACCGCGCCATCTTCAACGCGCGCGGCAGCATTATCGAATACCAGTCCGCCGGGCGCGACATCACCAGCCTGAAGCGAGCGGAAGAAGCCGAGCGCGAGGAGCGCCAGTTCGCGGAAGCCCTGATCGCCACCGCCGCGCTGATCTCCAGCACGCTCGATCTGGACGAGGTGCTGGATCGCATCCTGGAGCGGATCGCGGCGCTCAGCCCGTTAAACTCCGCTGAAGTGATGCTGATCGACGACGGAACTGCCGGCATCGTGCGAACGATCGGCTATCAAAAACCCGAAGACCGCGCCGCCTTGATGAACCTGCGCCTCGGCATCGGGCAGGCGCGCAACCTGCGAACGATGGTCGAGACCGGCAAGCCGCTCATCATCGACGACGTGCGCGAGGACTCGGAATGGATCGACGTGGAAGCCAGCCGCTGGATTCGCGCGTCGTGCGGCGCGCCGATCCGGCTGGAAGGCGAGACTATCGGTTTCCTGAACATCACCAGCGACATGCCCGGCGCGTTCACCGACCAGCACGCCCGGCGCTTGCAGGCGTTCGCAGACCAGGCAGCAATCGCGCTGCGCAACGCGCGGCTCTACGACAAAGTCAGCCGGCACGCGGACGAGCTTGAGCGGCAGGTGAGCGAGCGCACCGCCGAACTCGACCTGGAACGCCAGCGGCTGCGCGTCATCCTCGACGGGACGGGCGAAGGCATGTTCTATACCGAGGACGACCGGATACAGTTCGCGAACGTCGCCTTCTACAACCTCACCGGTTACACGCAGGGCGAACTGGTCGGGCAAAGCTATCACCAACTTTATGAGGAAAATTCACAGATTCCGATCCTGGACAGCGCCCACGACGAAGTCTCTCGGCACGGCATCTGGCGCGGCGAATTCCACATCCGCCGCAAGGACGGCTCGCTTTGCCCGGTCGGGCTGACCATCTCGCTGATTGGGACGAACGGCGCGCGCCCGTTCCGCGCCGTGACGGTCGTGCGCGACATCAGCCGTGAAAAGATGCTGCAAGCCCAGCGCACCAATTTCGTCGCCTACGCCTCGCACGAACTGCGCACGCCGATCACCAATATGAAAACGCGGCTCTACTTGCTGCGGCGGCGTCCTGAATTCCTGGAGGAACATCTCGTCATCCTGGACGAAGTGACCGAGCGGATGCGGCAGCTTGTCGACGACCTGCTCGATATGTCGCGGCTGGAGCACGGCATCATCCCCATGCGACGGCAGGATGTCAACGTGCAGGAAGTGGTGGAGACGGTGATCACGCTCCAGAAGCCGGAAGCCGAGCGCAGCAGCCTCGCGCTCGACTGGATGCTCTCGCCGGATCCGATTCTGGTTTCTGGCGACCGCGAGCGGCTGATTCAGGTGCTGACCAACCTCGTCACCAACGCGATCAACTACACGCCCGCCGGCGGCAGGATCAACGTGAGCGTGCGCCAGGACGACAGCAAAGCCTGCATCGAAGTGGCGGACACCGGCATCGGCATCGCGCCGGACAACCTGCCGCACATCTTCCAGCCGTTCTACCGCGTCGTCAGCAGCGTGGAAGGCACCGGTCTGGGGCTGAGCATCGCCAAGCAGATTGTCGAGCTGCACGGCGGGACGCTGGGCGTGCACAGCGAGCTGCAGCGCGGCAGCGTCTTCACAATCACCCTGCCGCTGCAGCAGCCCACGCAGAACAACCACGCCCACGCGGACTGAAACGTGTTAAGATCGGGCGGTTCTGGCTGAGGAAATCCTCAGGCAAAGGAAACCGCCCTTGACCCAACCGCTCGAAGAATCGACCTTGCACCGCGTCCTGGTGATGACCAACCAGCTTCAACTGCTGCCCGCGACGGCGGTCGCCGGGTCGTTCGCCGTCAACAGCCTGCTGGTCGCCGTCATCTGGCTTCAGCACGGCGCAGCAGCGTCTGCCCTCGGCGCGGCGTTCGGCGTGCTGGTCGCCAGCCTGATCAACTGGACGCTGCTGCGCCGTCTGCCCGCGCAGGGACGCAGCTTCGGACCGGATCAGCCGGCGGCGCTGGCGCTCGGCGCGGGGCTGGCGCTGGTCGCCCTGCTGTTAGGCTTGTTCGGCGCGTCGCTGGCGGTGATGCTGCTGGCGCTCGCGCTGATCACGGCGCTGGCGTACTACGCGACGTGGATCGAGCCGTTCCGGCTGACGCTCACCCGCCAGCGGCTGACAGCACCGGCATGGCAGGGCGACCCGCTGCGCCTGCTGCACATCAGCGACCTGCACGTCGAGCGCACCACCGAGCGCGAGCGGCGGCTCAACGCGCTGATCGAATCGCTTCAGCCCGACGTGATCGTCTTCAGCGGCGATTTCGTCAGCCTGTCGTATACCCACGACGCACAGGCGAAAGCCGATATTCGCAGCATCCTGAGCGAATGGCGCGCGCCGCTCGGCGTCTTCTGCGTGCCGGGCACGCCGGTCGTCGAGCCGATCACGCGGGTGCTGGAATTCGTCGAGGGGCTGGACAACCTGACGCTGCTGGCGAACCGCTGGGTGACGGTTGACGCGCCCGGCGGCGATGCACCGTCCGGTGCCCTGCACATCCTCGGCTTGGTCACCACCCACGATCTGAAGACCGACCGCGCGGCGCTCGCCGGTATGATGCGCACCGCGCCCGACGGCGGCGTGAAGCTGCTGCTCGTCCATGCGCCAGATATCGCACCGGAAGCCGCCGACGCCGGGATTGATCTATACCTGTGCGGGCACACGCACGGCGGGCAGATTCGGCTGCCGCTGGTCGGCGCGCTGGCGTCGTCCAGCCAGCTAGGCAAGCGCTTCATCATGGGGCGCTATCCGGTCAAGCACATGACGCTGTACACCTCGCGCGGCATCGGCATGGAAGGGCTGGGCGCGCCGCGCGCCCGGCTGCTGTGCCCGCCGGAACTGATCCTCTGGGAAATCGGCGCGTCGCCCGGCGCGGGATAAACAAGCATCGTTGACCATCCACTAAGCGTTACGATAGGCATTATTTCTCAAATATTTAAGACCTTACAATTTCCATTATTTGTGGTATGATAGCGCCCTGATCGTGGAAATGCGCCTTGATAGCTGAGCCGGACTCTCTGACATCAACAAGCGACAACCATGATGATCACTAACGTGCTAACGGTCGTGTACGTTGTATGCCTGCTGATTCTGGCATCGTTTGCGCTGGCATCGGTGATGATGCTCGTCATGTACCTGCGCCACCGCCGCGACCCGGTCGTCCCTGTCGAGGTGACGGAGTGGCCCTCCGCTGCCATCCAACTGCCGATTTACAACGAGCGCTACGTGGTCGAGCGGCTGCTGAAAGCCTGCGCCGAACTCGATTACCCGCGCGACCGGCTGGTGATCCAGATTCTCGACGATTCCAACGACGATACCTCGGAATTGGTCGCCGAGCTGGTGGAACACTGGCGGGCGCAGGGGGTGGACATGCGCCACATCCGGCGCGATTCACGGCAGGGCTTCAAAGCTGGGGCGCTGGCGTACGGCATGACGCTGCTCGACGCCGAGATGGTCGGCGTGCTGGATGCCGACTTCATGCCGCCGCCCAACTTCCTCAAGCGGGCGATCAGCCACCTGCTGAGCGACCCCAGGCTCGCCGCCGTGCAGGGGCGCTGGGGACACCTCAACAGCGAGGAAAATTCGCTGACGCGGGCGGTGACAATGGCAATCGACGGGCATTTCGTCATCGAGCAGATGGCGCGCAACCGCTCCGGCTGGCTGATGAACTTCAACGGGTCAGGCGGCGTGTGGCGTTCGAGCGCTATCCGCGAATCCGGCGGGTGGCAGGACGCGACGCTGAGCGAGGATATGGACTTGAGCTACCGTGCCCAGTTGATGGGCTGGCGGCTGCTCTACCTGCCCGATCTGGTCGTGCCGGGCGAAATCCCGCCGGTGATCATGGCGTACAAGCAGCAGCAGGCGCGCTGGGCGCAGGGCGGGACGCAGTGTTTCCGCCGCCTGATTCTTCCGGTGTGGCGTCACCCGCGTCTGACGGTGATGCAGAAGATCATGGCAACCATGCACCTCAGCCAGTACATCATGCACCCGATTATGATCGTGGTGATTTTGCTGACCCCGCCGCTGCTGCTCTCGCAGAGCCTCCAGCACCTCAACCTGGGCTTGCTGGGCATCGTCGGGCTGGGACCGCCGATGGTGTTCGTCCTCAGCCAGCAAGCGCTGTATCTCGACTGGCGCTACCGGCTGATCCGGTCGATCCCGCTGCTGTTCGTGATCGGCACGGGCATCGCCTACAGCAACTCGCGCGCCGTCATGCGCGGCATCCTCAACCGCCATGACGAATTCCGGCGGACGCCGAAGTACGCCAGCCGCATCCGCGACAACATCTACGGTCTGCGGCTGAACAGCGGCACATTCTGGGAGCTGATGCTGTGCGGTTATGCCGCATGGGGGGCGTGGACGGCGTTCCGGCTGGAGCGCACGCTGGTGCTCTACCTGCTGGTCTACAGCATCGCCTTCGGGGTGGTGGCGCTGTGGGGCTTGCGCGATAGCCTGTCCACGCGCCGCGCACTATAATCATTTTCATGCGTCCATTACTGATTATCCTGGTGGTCGCCGTCGTCGGCGTGATGACAGCGGCTGCCCTGCAGCCGGTTACGCCGACGGCAGCGTGCGACCCCGCGCCCGTCTCGCGCCTGATCAGACACGAGCGCGCCCGCGTCTCGCTCGACGACCCGCGCCCGCTGAACATGCGCGACGGTCCCGGCACCGCCTTCGACGTGATCACGCAGATTCCGGCGGGGGGCGTCCTGTACGTGGTCGAAGGTCCGTCGTGCAGCCAGAACTATGCCTGGTATCGCGTCGAATATGGCGGGCGTGACGGCTGGATCGCCGAGGGGGATTCGTCGGGGTACTACGTCGAGGTGTACCCGCCGGGGTGGTAGGGTGGGTGCGCATATTGGGCGCAGCACGCTGCGCCCCTGCAACTGCCAAATCAGGCAATATCTCCCCTTGAAGCGCGGTATTCTGCTGTGATAAAATTTCGTCCAGTTAGGCTCGCGCCTGGCTAATTTCACACGTCTGGACTCGGCGCGGTGTTGCCGGCTCGCTGGTTCGCTGCCGGGGTTGAAGGACGTGATCGCTTAAACATGGTCTAAACCAGGAGAAATTCCCAAATGCCCTCATCAGTTTCCATGAAGGCGCTTCTCGAAACGGGCGTCCATTTCGGTCACCGCACGACCAAGTGGAACCCGAAGATGAAGCCGTACATCTTCACCGAACGCAACGGTATTCACATCATCGATTTGCAGCAGACGCTGACCAACCTGAACCAGTACTACGATCTGATCCGCGACATCGTGGCGGGCGGCGGCACGGTGCTGTTCGTGGGCACCAAGCGCCAGGCGCAGGAAGCGATTGCCCGTGAAGCCGAACGCGCCAACATGCCCTACATCAACCACCGCTGGCTGGGCGGCACGCTGACCAACTGGAAGACGATCCGCGACCGCATCGACACGCTTAAGAAGCTGGAAAAGCGGCGCGACAACGGCGATTTCGACCGCCTGTCCAAGAAGGAAGCGCTGATCCTCAGCCGCAAGATCGAGAAGCTCCAGCAGCGGCTGGGCGGCATTCGCAACATGCGCCGCCTGCCGGAAATTCTGGTGATCGTCGATACCAAGCGCGAAGCGACGGCGGTCAAGGAAGCCAACACGCTCGGCATTCCGGTGCTGGCGCTGGCGGATACCAACAGCAACCCGGATGAGATCGACTACATCATCCCCGCCAACGACGACGCCGTGCGCGCCATCAAGCTGCTGCTGAGCGCAATGGCGGACGCGGTTGAAGAAGGGCAGCAGATGCGCAAGGCTGAGGACTTCACCGAAGAAGGTGAAGAGACAGACCGGAGCTTCTCGGCTTACGAGGACGAAGAAGAAGATGAAGCTCTGCTCGGCGCTTCAACGCTGGCGAAACTGCGCAGCGCCAAGCTATTCGACGAGGACGAGGAAGAAGAAGCATAATGGCAGTCACAGCACAACAGGTCAAAGCGCTACGGGACGCGACCGGAGCCGGTCCGCTCGATTGCAAGAAGGCGCTGGAAAGCACCAGCGGCGATTTCGACAAAGCGGTGGAACTGCTGCGCGAGAAGGGTCTGGCGAAGGCAGCCAAGAAGCTGGGCGCGGGTCGCACGATGAACGAAGGCGTCATCGAGACTTACCAGCACTTCAACCGCCGGCTGGGTGTGATGGTGGAAGTCAACTGCGAGACCGACTTCGTGGCGAATACGGATCAGTTCCGCGCGTTCGCCAAGGATATCGCCCTGCACGTCGCCAACCTGAACCCGGAATACGTCAAGCGCGCGGACGTGCCGGAAGCGGTGGTCGAAGCGGAGCGCCAGCTCCAGCGCCGCCGCGCCCTTGAAGAAGGCAAGCCGGAAGCGGTCGTGGACAAGATCGTCGACGGGCGCATGGCGAAGTTCTTCGAGGAACTCGTCCTGATGGAGCAGCCGTTCCTGAAGGACGACGGCAAGACGATCCAGCAGCTTCTTTCGGAAGTCGTCGCCGAACTGGGCGAGAGCATCGAAATCCGGCGCTTCGCCCGCTTCGCCCTGGGCGAAGACGTGGCGGACGACGCGAGCGAGTAATGGATGTCGCAGACTCCCGCATCCGTTTCAGAACCAGCTTTCACGAAGGGATTAGCTTCAGTGCTAGTCCCTTTTTTTTGCCACCCGAACACTAGGGTCATTCACAATGACCCGGCAAAACAGCATGATCATCCTGGAAACCCCTGCATTCACGGAGGACACGTATGAACGAACAGCCTATCTACAAGCGGATCGTTCTGAAGATGAGCGGCGAAGCCCTTTCCGGCGCGAACGGCTTCGGCATCGACCCTGACCGCGCGGAAGAAATCGCCGAGAAGATCAAGCAGGTGCATGAACTCGGCGTGCAGGTCGCGGTCGTAATTGGCGGCGGCAATATCTGGCGCGGCAGCATCGGCGTCAACCGGGGGATGGAACAAAGCACCGCCGACCACATCGGCATGATCGCCACGGTGATGAACGGGCTGGCGCTGCAGGACGCGCTCCAGCGGGCGGGGGTAACCACCCGCGTGCAGACCGCCATCGCCATGAACGCGGTCGCCGAGCCGTACATCCGGCTACGCGCCATCCGCCATATGGAAAAAGGGCGCGTGGTCATCATCACCGGCGGCACGGGCAACCCGTACTTCACGACCGATACCGCCGCCGCCCTGCGGGCGATGGAGATCGATGCCAACATCGTCATCAAGGCGACGAAGGTGAACGGCGTGTACTCCGCCGACCCGCACAAAGACCCGTCCGCCGTGCGCTACGAACAGATCGGCTACCAGCAGGTCATCATGGAGCGGCTCAACGTGATGGACATGACCGCCTTCACGCTGTGCCAGGAAAACAGTATGCCGATCCTCGTGCTCGATTTGTGGTCGAACGACGACCTGGTCAACGCGGTGCTGGGCAGGCACGATGTCGGCACGCTGATCAAGTAGACGACAGTCGCGTTTAGGGGCACGTCAGAGACGCGCGCCAGATGAGAATCAAAAACGCCCGGCTCGACGCCGGACGTTCTGATATTCAGATTCGCCGCTCAGACGAGGTCGTTCTTGTCCTTGTGGCTGCTCCCGCTGCTCCCACCACCGATATTCACGCGGTTGCCGAACAGCAGGTACAACCCCAGCAGGATGAGCAGCAGCGGCCACCAGTTGAAGGTGAAGATATTCAGCACGTTGATCAGCGTGAAGATTACGCCGATGCCGATGCATACGACCCCGGCGCGCTCCTCCGTCCAGCTTCTGCCCTGGGCGACGGTGCGCGCGATCAGCGCGATGCCGATCACGTACATGATGCCGGGCCACCACCAGTTGACCAGGAACAGAATCGCCAGCCCGATCAGAAATGTCCCACCGAAGATTTCGCTTGCGCGCTTGTCCGTCATGATTTCCTCCTAGACGAACTCGTCGTTCTTCGCCTTGTCATCGAAGATGCTGTGCGACTTGCGCCCGAACGCATCCGACTTGAACGAATAGCCAAAAAGCATAGTCAAACCGAGGATGATCAGCAGCAGCGGCAGGCTGAAGCCCCACAGGAAGACCAGCCCCAAGCCGAACATCCACAGACCGCCGGAAACCGTGTACCAGGGCTGCCCTTCCGCCATGCCGCGCGCCAGCGCCGAAGCGCCGATCACGAACAGGATACCGGGGAAGAAGCCGCCGACAATGTTGCCTATCGACGTGAACAACAGTCCCAGACCGATGAGGAAAACAGCGCCGGAAACCCGGTCAGCATAAGATTTCGCGTACATGATCACACCCCCATGTGGATCGTTTGGTCGTTTCAAGGTGTAATACGCAGCGCGCGGCAAAAAGTTGCGTGTTTATCAATGCTGCTCTGGTAGTCGTGGCATAATGAGAACAGATTGGGTTCTTTCGTGGTGATCATGACGACCAACAAGCGACGAACGCCTCAACTTCGCAAGCGGCAGCCACTCCGCCCGCGCGACCAGCACGACGCGGCGCTGGCGGGCATTATTGATCTCAGCCGCATCCTCAGTTCGAATCTCGACATCAACACCATCTGGGACGCGCTGCACGATCACATCAACCTGACGTTCGACACGACCTCGTTCTTCGTCGGCGTGTACGAATACGAGCGCGACCGGCTGACGCTGCCGTTGGTCTCGGAAGACGGGCTGCGCGTCGATTACGAGCCGATCCCGGTGTGCGGCATGAGCCGGGCGGTGATGACGCACGGCATTGAACTGTACGTGGGGGATGCGCAGGCGGAGCAGGAACGCCTGCAGGCGCTCGGCGTCGAGCCGGACGAGCGCGAGCCGGGCTGCTGGGCGCGCTCGTGGATCGGCGTGCCGCTGCGCAGCCGCCAGAGCGAAGTCATCGGCTTGATCGCGCTGCAGAACGCCGTGCCGGGCAGCCTTACCGACCGCGATCTGACACTGCTGATGGCTATCGCCGCGCCGCTGTCGCTGGCGCTCGACAACATCCGGCTGACCGACAACGACCGCGAGCGACGGCTGATCGCCGGAGCGCTGGTGGAGATCGGGCAGCTTGCCGGGGCACACCTGCGCTACGACGACGTGCTGGATGGCGTGCTTGACCAGCTTCAGCGGGTGATCAGCTACGACAGCGCGGCAATCCTGCTGCCAACCCCCGACGACGAGCATTTGCTGATCGTCGGCGCCAGCCACGACCCCGACACCTTCGCCAAAGGCAGCGGGCTGCGCTATGCCGATTCCAGCCCGCTGGCGCAGTCGGTCGCGTCGCAGCAGCCATTCGTTGTCGCCGACGCCGACGATTTCGCGGCATGGTGGGAAGGGAACGCCCCGCCGACGGACAACCTGCGCTCGTGGCTGATCGTGCCGATGCCGGTACAGGGCAAGGTCAGCAGCGTGATCCTGTTGGGCAGGTTCGCGCCGGTCAGCTATACCCAGAAAGAAGCCAGCAACGCCTTCGCGCTGGCGCGGCAGGGCGCGATCGCGCTGGAGACGACCCGGCTGCAGGCGCAGGCGCAAGCCAGCCTGGAGATGTTCCGCAAGCGCGCGCACCGGCTGGCGTCGATCAACCGCATCACCAGCGTGATCACGTCATCGCTGGACCGCGACGAAGTGTTTCGGACGACCGCGCAGCTTCTCGCCGAATTGTTCGAAGCCGACCACTGCGGCATCCTGATGATCGAGCAGGAGCGAGGCGAAATCGTGCTGGCAGCCGAATACCCGGACACCGCCAACCTTGGGATGGGCGTGCGCATCGCCGGGAACGCGACGATGAACACGCTGACCTACTACGGCACGGCGGTCAGCATCGAAGACGCCGAAGACAGCAGCGTGGATGACCCCACCCGCGACGCCCTGCGACGCATCGGCGCGCGTTCGACGCTGATCGCCCCGCTGATCGTGCGCGACAAGCTGATCGGCACGATCAACGTCGACATGACCAGCACGCGCCGCCGCTTCAGCGAAGACGAGCGCGAGATGCTGGTGATGATCGCCGGGCAGGTGGCAATCGCCGTCTCGCACGCCGACCTGTACGGCGACGCGCTGACGCTCAGCCGCCTGCGGAGCGCCTTTCTCGCCAACATCAGCCACGAGCTGCGCACGCCGCTCACCGCCATCATCGGCTACAGTGACATGCTGCTGAGCGGGTTCTACGGGGCGCTCAACGAGCAGCAGAGCGATCGCGTCAACCGCATCAACGGCAGCGGCAAGCACCTGCTCGACATGATCGACGACGTGCTCAACCTGTCCAGGCTGGAAGCCGGGCAAATCACGCTGTCGCGGACAGCGATCCACACGTCCAGCGTGCTGAGCGAAGTCATCGACGAGATTACGCCGAGCGCGCACGAGAAGAATCTGGCGCTGGAAGTCCGCATCGCTCCCGACGAGCCGCCAGCGCGCGCCGACCGCCAGTATCTGCGGCAGGTGATCGCCAACCTGCTGCGAAACGCGGTCAAGTTCACGCCAGCGGGCAGCATCCGGGTCGAGGTGCAGATGGCCGCTTTCGAGGACGGGCGTTCACCGCAGATCAGCGCGCCGAATCACGTCGTCGTGCCGGATGGCGACTGGGTGGCGCTGCGCGTCAGCGACACGGGCATCGGCATCAAGCCAGAAGACCAGGGCATCATCTTCGAGAGTTTCCGCCAGGTGGATTATTCGACGGCGCGCCAGTACGGCGGCACCGGGCTGGGGCTGGCGATCACGCGGCGCGTGGTCGAACTGCACGGCGGCTGCCTGTGGGTCGAAAGCGAAGTCGGGGCGGGCAGCACGTTCACGGTGCTGCTGCCAACAGCGAAGCCCAGCCTGATCGACGATTTCGACGTGTCGGCGGTGGGAACAAATACAGCGCGCGCTCGAAAAGGCTGATTAACAACAACACTCCACCCGGGGACTGTGGGTGGAGTGGAAAAGAAGGCACTTTTCCAAAAAGACTATTTGAACTGTGATGTTTTGCCCCTATTGTGTCTGTGTTAAGTAAAGTTAACAAGTGATGATCGGCGCAGAGCGCCCCGATTCGTCAGAATTCACAAATCACGCTGCGATACTGCGGCGCTTCGAAGCTGCCTGCACCGCCTGTTTTAGCCCCGTGTGGTGTGATTCGAAGCGTTGGCGCGCGCCGGGGGTTACGCTAATATACAATTTTGCCGCGCACACAAAGGCAAGTATCGAAATGGGACCCATTGGGCTTTACTTCGAGGATATCGAAATCGGCAGGGTGATGGAGACGCGCGGGCGCACCATCACCGAAGCCGATCTGGTGCAGTTCGCCGGGCTGACCGGCGATTACAACCCGATGCACACCGACGCCGAATACATGAAAAGCTCGGCGTTCGGGCAGCGCATCGCGCACGGGATGCTGACGCTCAGCTACGCCGTCGGGCAGGCGTACCAGCTTGGCTTCATGGAACGTACGGTGATCGCCTTTCGCGGGCTGAGCATGAAATTTAGCCTGCCGGTGTTCATCGGCGACACGCTGCACGTCGAACTGACGGTGCGCGAAAAGCAGGAAATGAAGCGCATGGGCGGCGGCTGGGTGACACTCGACGTGAAGATCATCAATCAGAATGGAAAAGTCGTGCAGTCCGGCGACTGGACGGTGCTGCTGGCGCTGAAGCCTACGCAGGCGTAGCGACCAGTTCAAGCGGCAGCGTGAAGGTGAAGACCGCGCCGCTGTCCGGTTGGTTTTCGACCCAGATGCGCCCGCCGTGCGCTTCGACCGCCAGCCGGCAGAACGCCAGCCCCAGCCCGACGCCGGTCGGGGCGTTGGTGTGGCGGATGCGGTAGAACTTGTCGAAGATTTCCTGCATGTGACTGACGGGGATGCCGGGTCCGGTATCGCTGACGCTGAAGGCGACGGCATCGTGCCGGACGCGCACGCTTAGCGTCACATGACCGTTGGCGGGCGTGTGCTTGACGGCATTCTCGATCAGGTTGACCAGCACCCGTGTGATCATGTCGGCGTCGATCTGCACATCAGGCAGTATTTCCGACATTTCGAGCGAGACGGTCTGATCCGCTTCGGAAGCGGCGGGGCGCACCAGTTCCATCACTTCGTCGAGCAGCGGGCGCAGCGGCGTCCGACGCTTGGTGATCACTCTGCTGCCCTGCTCCAGCACGTCGATATCGAGCAGCCCCTTGACCATGCGCGTCATCTGCCGGGTACTTTGCATCGCCAGCCGAAGCAGGCTCACGGCGATAGCGCGGTCTTTGACGTAGGCTTCCATGCCGGACAATCCGGTATAGATGTTTTGCAGCAAGCCGCGCAAATCGTGATAGGTCATCGACGCGAGATCGCGCCGAAGCTGCTCAATTTCGCTCTGCTCAGACTTCTTCTGCTGAAGCTGCTCGTAATATTCCTGCGCGTGCTCCGCCTGCGCTTCCAGCCGCTGAGCGCTGAGGGCGTTTTCGTAGGCGGCGGCAATCAAGCCGCCCGCTTCGTCCAGAAATTCGCTGACGTCATCGCGGAAGTAATCGATCTGTGGGTGCAGCATGATCAGCGCGCCGAGCAGATTGGAGTGGTGCATGAGCGGAATGCCGATTGCCGAGCCTTGCCAGCTTTCGGGCAGGTGCGCCCAGCGGGCGTCGGCGCGGGTGTCGCGCACGTAGATCGTATGCTGCCCGTGCTGCACAAAGCCGAGGAAGCCTTCCGCCAGCAGCATGTGCCACAGCCGCTGCTCGCTGGCAGCTTCCGCGCCGGGCAGCAGGACATCGCGCAGCTCGCCGCCGTCGTCAAACGTCAGGATGCCGCCCTTGGTCACGTCGAGGGCGGAGCAGGTCATCGAGAGCGCCGTGTACAGGACGTTATTGGCGTCCAGCCCCTGATAGTGCAGGGCACGGGCGAGACGATAAAGCCACTCCACTTGCGTCGAACTGCCTTCCGGCATCGCAAACTCTCACATCATTACGAACTTCACTTCATTGTAAGGGAAAACGGCTGAGAGCGGGCATGAAATTTGTCCGCAACTTTTATGAAATCTGTAAATCCACCCCCGTCAGTGAAGCTGCATGATCTGAAAGATGAGCTTGTGGAAGCTGGCGGGGTTGGTTTCGGGGTCGTAAACGGTGGCGCGCAGGTTCGCCAAGCCGCTGGGAAGCGTCTGCGTCGCATCGCGCACGAGCGGGATGACCGGCTTGTTCTGGTTGAGGAAGTAGCGATACATGAGATGCACATACGCCGAGCCGAGCGCGTTGGGCGACACGACGACGACCATCAGCCAGCATTCGTTGAGCGCCTGCTCGACGGCGATGCGCCAGTCGTCGCTGCCGAGCGACAGGTATTGATCCACCCACGCATTCAGGCGCGTATCCTGCAGGCGCACCAGCAGCGGCGCGACCAGCGTCTCCCAGTCTTCGCGGGCGTACACAATCATGAAATGGTCGTCCAGCGCGCCGGGAACCAGCCCGGTGGCGCGCGCCGCCTGTTTCCTGCGCGTGGGGTCGACGCGGAAGAAACTGGCGAGGGTATCGGTCTTGTCGAAGGCGAACTCTGCCGGACGGACAACCGGGGTCTCTTCCTCGTCGTTATCGTTATCGCCGTCGCGCACGACGTACTGAAGCTGCACCACCGTGCCGAGCCGGAGCAGATCATTCGGCTCCAGGCATTGGGAGCCAGTTACGGGTTCGCCGTTGACGTATGTGCCGTTGGTCGAGCCGAGGTCTTCGGCATAGTACGTGCCGTTCGAATAGCGCAGGTGCAGGTGGCGGCGGCTGACTTCCGGGTCCTGAATCACGAGATCGTTGGACACGTCGCGCCCGACCGCCTGCGACTTGCCGCCGAGCGTGTACACCGTGCCGATGGCGGGACCGTTGACCATGCGCAGGCTGTAACGCGCACCGTCTTCGACCGGCGCGATTCGTTCGAGGATGGCGTTGGCGTGCCCGTTCATCAGCGGGGCATCGCCGTATTCGAGCGTGATGGTATCGCCCAGTTCGATCAGCACACCGTTCTGCAGCAGCCAGGGCGTGACCACGCGCTGCCCGTTGACGAATGTGCCGTTGCTGGAACTCAGATCGTGGACTTCGTAATTGCCCGTCAGGCGGACGAGGCGACAGTGTTCGCGGCTGACCTCGTTATCGCGGATGACGATGTTATTCTTGCTGCCGCGCCCAATCGTGATCTCGTCGGCTTCGAGATCAAATACTGCCCCTGGTGTTGGTCCCCGGCGCATGACCAGGCGTAGCATAAGGTTACCCGCGATCACTCACTACACACGATATAGTTTGAATGTTAGCAGAACTATTCTGGCACGGAAAGTCGAGCGTGGGTATATCGTAGCGAGGGAGGACGTGAAACATATACAAATTCGAACAAAAGAGGCGCGGATCGTCATGTCTGCGCCTCTTTTTTCCTCGTTTCCCCGGCTGTGCTTAGCCTTGAGATCGTAGCTGTACTTCAGCCGGGCAAGCGCCTGGCGTTCGTCCACAGACTGCTTTTTCCGGTCAAATGAGCGCGCTCATGATCTATATCCCCGGCGGAGCGAAAAAGTTGGGGGGAATTCAGGATTCGCTTTTGGCAACGCCTGAACTGATGGAAGGAAGGTCGGTGGCGGTTTCTTCGTCGTCGCCGCTGTTGAGCGGCGCGGTCTGCGGCAGGCTGGCAGAACGCTGGTAGCCGGTGAACGGCGTGATCGCGCCGGAGTAGCGCGGGTTCGAGGAACTGTAGGCGTAGCTTTCAGCGTCGTTGGTCAGCCCATGCGCGACCGGCGACAGCAGCAGCATATTCAGGCGGGCGTCGAGCGCGCGCTGCGTTTCCAGCGGCGTGCGCATGAAGTAGCGGTTCCAGATCATGCCGCTGTTGGGCGCGAGCACGCTGAGCAGCGGGATCGTCTCGGACTGGATGTAGCCGACGAGCGCGCCCACGCTCATGTTGATCGGCGTGGCGACCAGTTCCAGTGTCCCCGGCAGCACGACGAAGCCGTGCAGGCGCATGTAGCCGATTTCCTGCGCCTTCACCACCACGCCGATCACAACTTCGGCGCAGCTATGACTTTCGAACAGCGGCTGTTCATGCTCGGTTGGGATTCGCAGATAGACCGGCTGGTCGCTCATACATGTGTTCTCTTGTCGGCAGCTTGATGCGTCTATTGTTGATCATATCGCAGCTTTATGCCACAACCGTGAACGTCACATGAAATACGTATGAAGGGAAGCCTATGGCTGCAAAAGGTTGAAATAACTTCTAACGTTCAAGGCTATACTGAGGCAAAGTTATCTCTTAGTCAACACCACTTGTGCCCAAAGATTTCGACAATATGCAGCCGGGCTGGTGCCGCGATTCCGCCTGGCGCGTTGGTATAGCCAGTTTGTCACACGTACTTGACGACGCCTGAGAAGGTCGTCCGACGACATAAAAGATAGAGCCACAAATCTGTAAACGGGAGCAATTCAACATGAACACGATTAGCCGCACCCCTAGCCAATCCGGGTTTGCCATCGTCGCGTTGATTTGCTGGCTTCTCATCGGCGCTGTCGTCGTCAGCGCCCAGACTGCTCCGAAACCGATCACCATTGGCGAAAACCAGATTGGTAATATCACTTATACGACCGAAGGTGTTCAATTCAGTTTGTCCGTCGCTGCGCCGACATCGGTCGAAATTCAGGTGCTGGGGATTTCGCCGGGCTTCGCACCGACGTTTCGTATCCTTGATCCGGCTGGGATCGTCGTTTTAGTCGCCACCAGCTCCAGCACGCAGACCGTCGCCACAGACGTACCAACCCTCTTCAGCCAAGGCAGCTACACGATTGAAGTGAGCAGCGCCAACGAAACGCCTGGGCAGTTTATGATCAGCGTGCAACCCGGCACGCCTTTAGCGCCTCCCCAGCCACTCGCGCTGGGCGAGACGCGGAGCGGCTCCGTCGACAGTGACGAAACACGGGAAGCATACGCCTTCAGCGCCTCCGAAAGCGAGATACTGCTGTTGACGGTACGCGCCGACGACCCCGAAACGGGTGTGGTCGTCGCTCTGCGCGACGCTGACGACGGTGAGACATTCGGCTTGAGTAATGCCCAGCTTGGCGGCGTGCGTTATCGCATCCTGACGGGGCAGGCGAATTACCTTCTCGAAGTCATGAACTCCGGCGGGGGCAGCGAACAATCATTTGTCGTCTGCCTGGAAACCGAGAGTGAATCAATCACCTGCTCCAGCGGAGCGGATTCGGCGGCGGCTACCCCCATACCACCTGTCCAGACTGAAGAAGCTGCCGCTTCGCCCGTTCCCACTGCTACCATCAATCCAAACGGGGCGTGCATGGTCAGTTCGGCAAGTGGCGTCAGCATCAACGTCCGCAGCGGTCCCGGAACGGGTTATGGCATCATCGGCAATCTGCCACCTGGCAGCAGTGCGCCTGTGCTCGGCAGGCTGGCGGACAATAGCTGGTATCAGGTGAATGTTGGCGGTGTGGTCGGTTGGGTTTCGGCAAGCGTTGTCACAACAAGCGGGAACTGTGGTGGCGTCCCGGCGGTCGCTCCTCCCGCGCCGCCGCCGACGAATGCAAGTACCTCCACTCAGGCGCCAACCCTGACCCTGACCCCAACCTCCGCCTCAAGTAATCTCACGCCGACAGTGACGAACACCCCACTTGCCACTCCCACGCCAGCGGCAACCATCGCACCGCCGACCCTGCCCATCTTGGAGCCGCTAGACACGCGCCCCGATCTCCAGTATCGACCCGGAGGGATCGCCCTGCGTCGGGATACTCAGGGCGTACCGGTCGAGCCGAGACACTACGATTTCTGGACCTACGTCCAGAATAGAGGGGGTAGTGATGCAACTGCCTTTGTCGTCAGAATATGCATGAACACATTCTGTTACGACAAAATTGTTGCGGGTGTGGGAGTCAATCAGGAGGCTGTGGTCGCTGTCGAACTCAGCCCGGAAGTGATGGGTGACGTAGTTCTTCAGATCGCCATTGACTTTCACAATGATGTCGATGAGTCGAGTGAGAGCAACAACCTGGTGACATTCCAGATGTATCTTAACCCTGGCGGTTGACCGGTATCATGCATTTCCTGCTATTAGTGGTCACGATTCCACGCGGACATCGGGGGCGGTGAAGATGAGCTGTAATCACTTGAGGGTCTGTTATCCAATACGTATAGTGACCGCGCTCTTGCTGGATTTCCACACAA
>JADLHH010000023.1 GCA_020848855.1 Anaerolineae bacterium
ATACTCAGCGCAGTAGGCATCTTTATTCTGGTGTTTGGCGGTGACTGGGCAGTGGCGCGCAGCCGACTGGACAATATCGTCATCGAGATTCAGGTTGAGCCGGAAAGTGTCATTGCCAACGGAAAAAACAGCAGTACGTTGACCATTCGCATCACCGAAGGCGGGCAGCCCCGGGTGAATGATCTCGTCCAGCTCTGGCTGAGCAAGGGGGGCGGTCTGCTGACTCCAAACTGGGTTTACACCGATGCCGATGGCAGTGTGATCGTCACCTATACGCCGAACCCATATAGCCGCTATGACCCTCAGAATGGCGCGGAAATCGCCGTCCTGGATACCAGTATTGGGCGCTTGATCGAGGTTGGCAAACAAAGCTCGGTTCTTATCCCGCTCATTCAGCCGGATGAGTAGCCCTCAAAATGAACACTTTCCTAATTCCTAACTGAGTTCAGCGGTCGTCGTTTCCATTAGTAACGAGTAACGGGAAGAGCTATTGAATGCTTCGACAACCTTTTGCACAGAGTGCAGCCGACAAATTCGAGACCAGCCCGGAGTCACAATCTCCGCGCACCCGGCAGCCTGTCCGGCAGGTATTGGCGGGAATGCGTCGTTCGTGGCAAGCCTATGCTCTGCTGTCTCCCATTTTTCTCCTGCTCATCGTCTTCGTATATTACCCCCCGCTTCTCGGTCTGTTTCGGTCATTCTTCGACTGGCGACTCGGTCAGGAGCCGGTCTTTGTCGGGCTTCAGAATTTTCAGACCTACGCCTCGCTGCCGGAAAGTGGACGCGAGTTAAAGAACGTCGGCATCCTGCTGGTATTTAGTCTGTTGACGCAGGTGGTTATGCCATTTGTGATGTCGGAGCTGATCTTTGCCGTTCGATCCAAAGCCTTGAAAGAGCTTTACCGGCTGATGATTGTTATACCTACGCTCGTTCCGGGAGTCGTCTACGTTTTATTGTGGCGTCACATTTATGACCCGAACCTGGGACCGCTCAATGCCCTGCTCGAGGCGCTGGGGTTGAGTTCATTTACCCACAACTGGCTTGGCGATCCGAATACCGCGCTGCTGGCGATCATCGGCGTTGGCTTCCCCTGGGTCGCCGGTGTAGGGACATTGATCTTTCTTGGGGGGTTGGCGAACATCTCTGATTCCGTCTTGGATGCCTGCTTGCTCGACGGCTGTCAGGGTCTCAAGCGCGTCAGGCTCATTGATTTGCCACTGGTGCTTCCGCAGATAAGACTTCTGACAATTCTCGCTTCAATCGCTGCGCTCACCTCCTTCGAAGGCGTGCTGGTCATGACACGAGGTGGTCCCGGATACGCGACCAGTGTGCCGGGTCTCCGTATGTTTGAGCGCGCATTCACTACCGGGCAGTTCGGATTGGCGTCGTCGATTGGACTCATCTTATTCGTCTTAGCGTTGATTTTCACTTTCGTCGTCAATCGATTGACGCGATCAAAGGTCTAGAGTTCGGAATAGAGGTCGGTTATGAGCATAGCTAGAACATTTCGGAACGCACACTTATTCTCGCGGTCAACCCAGGCAACGACGTGGAAACGCCCTCAAATCCCGCTTCACCTGGCGATTGTCTCCATGATTGTCATCTCGCTGATCCCGGTCTACTTGATGATCTCGATTTCATTCAAAAACCCGATTCAATATCAGCACGAGCGCTGGCTGCTGAGCTTCCCGCTGCGCCTCGGCAACTACGCCGCTGCCTGGGATATCGTAGCTCCTTACCTCGTGAATACACTCATTGTCGCCGTTATCGGATTCGTCGGCGTGGTGATTTTATCCACATTGGGCGCCTACGTTTTTGCGCAAATGGAGTTCCCGTTTAAGGAAACACTCTATTTTGCGATTATCATCCTGCTGATGATTCCCTGGGTCATATCGTTCATTCCAGCCTACATGCTATACGCGCAGTTCAAGGTGTTTGATATACAGGTCAGGCTGCTTAACACGTTCTGGGTACTCATCATTCCCAACATCGCCTCAGGTCCCGTTTTCGGGATATTTCTCCTGCGGGCATTCTTTTCCAGCATTTCCAAAGAAATCTACGAAGCCGCGCGCGTCGACGGGGCGGGACACTGGATTCTGATTACAAGAATCACCGTGCCGTTGTCGCTGCCGGTCATCGCAACGCTCACCGTTATCAACTTTATCGGCACGTGGAATTCGTTCCTGTGGCCGCTCGTCACCATCAGCGACCAAACCAAACAGATGATCTCGGTCGGTCTCTTTCAGCTATCCAACGCTTATTCCCGGTCGGCGGATAACTCGGTCTGGGGACCGCTATTCGCTGGCTACGTGATCGCATCGATCCCGCTCGCCCTCCTGTTTGTCGGCTTAGGAAAGTTCTACGTGGAAGGGCTGGTCGAGTCCGGTCTGAAGGTCTAGTCATTTCCAGCCGCTTCAGCCACGCTTTAAGCGGCTGAGGCGAAAAATAGGAAGCATTACATGTCAAATATTGGCGTCTTATCCAGCGCAACCCTGCACCGGCAGTTAAAAGATGGCTTCAATATATTGGGGGAGCTTCTTTCCGTCACTTTGGGGCCAAGCGGGCGTCACGTGCTGATCGAAAATTCGGCAACGTCCAAGCCTGAAATGTTCAGCGACGGCGCGACGATTGCGCGCCGGATCATCGAAATGCCGAGCCGCGCGCAGAACGTCGGCGTCATGATGATGCGAAACCTGATCTGGGAGACATATCTTCAAGCCGGAGACGGAACTGCTATCGCCGCCGTCCTCGCGCAAGCCATCTATAACGAAGCCTACAAGCTGCGCGCCGCCCGAGCGAACGTCATGAACTTGCGGCGCGGCATTGAGCGTGCGACGGAAACAGTCGTCGCCACGCTGCTGGAACTCGCTCGACCGATCAATGGCGAAGACGAACTGGCGCAGCTTGCCCTGACGATTACGGGTGAGCGTAAACTGAGCCGAATTCTGGGCGAGATGTTCGACATTTTGGGCGCAGACGCGCACATTACAGTTGAGAATTATCTCACACCCACCATCGGCCGAGATTATCATCAGGGCGGTCACTGGAAAGGGCGGCTGGCTTCTCCCCATTTTCTCAACGAGACTGGCACCAAGCGCGCCGTGCTGTCAGATTGCTCTGTTATCCTGTTTGACGGTGTAGTGTCCGAACCGGAGGATGCTCGCTCGATCCTTGAAGTCGTCGCTCAGGCAAAGCCGATGCGCGCGGCGATTATCGCGCGCAGCATCCGGGGCGCGGCACTCAACATGTTGATCACGGCGCATCAAAGCAAGAAGATTGACCTTATCGCTGCCGACTTGCAGGAAGTTGGGCAGGCTGGCACGGACGACTTTGCGGATTTAGCAGCGCTGACGGGCGCGAAGATTTTTTCCCTCGAAGCCGGGTATCCGCTGACTTCGATGAGACGGCATGACGTTGGCAAAGCGCTGCGCGTCGAAGCGGATCGGAAATCGCTGGTGTTCGTCGGTTGTTTCGACTATGCCGCAACCGTGCGTGAGCGAATCGCTGCGCTGCAAACCCGCCGGGACAGACCATCGGAAAAACAATCAAGCCAGTCCGCTGACTCACTGGGAGCGCGCATCGCGCGGCTTTCCGGCAGCTCAGGGACGCTCAAAATTGGCGCCCTGACTGAGCCGGAACGCGACATCCTGCGGCAGAAAGCCGAAACCTGTATTCGGGTGCTGCCCGCTGCCATGCGGCACGGCATCCTGCCGGGCGGGGGCGTCGCTTACCTGAACTGCATCGCTCGCCTGAACGAACTGGCGGCGTGCGATGAGGAGGCGTGGGGTATCTCGGTCGTTGCCCGCGCGCTGGAAATCCCCTTCAAGCGCATTGTCCGCAATTCGGGAAACGAGACGCCGTCGGCGGTGCTTCGGAACGCACAGATACACGGCGAAAACTTCGGCTTCGACGCCGTCACCGAGCAAATTGTAGACATGACCGAAGCGGGTATCTGGGATTCTGCCGATGTTCTGGTAACCGCTTTTCGAACCGCCGCGAGCGGCGCGATGATGGCTTTGACCGTCGAATCGGTCGTGCTGGGTCGGAATCCGAAAACAAGCTCCCATCCTTAAAAGGTCTAAACATGATGAACGAACGATGGACGAAACGGGGAGCTGTCTCGGCAGGTGGCACCGTCTTTTCAGGCGCGGTCGACCAGCAAGGGCGTGTGTTAGCTGCATCCCCCGCCGGAATCTTCCGCCGCGTAGGCGAGTCGTGGGCGCCGCTGCCCAACCAGCCCGCCGTCCCCTTTCTGCAATCGTTCGCCTATTCGGGCGGACACATCTTTTTGAGCGGCTCGAATCTGATCCTGTTCTCTACGAACAATGGCGGGACGTGGAATCGCGGGCAGGCTGCCGCGCTCGACAAGCCGGTCACCTGCCTGGCGCTATCCCCGGATTATTCGCAGGATCGCGTCGTGCTGGCGGGCACGGACGGTGCGGGCATTCTGCGCTCGACCGATGGCGGCAGGTATTGGCAGTATTCCAGTTTTGGTCTGCAAGATTTCTCGATTACCGCTCTGACCGCCGTTCCTGTTTGGAACGACCGCGAGATCATGTTCGCCGCGACGGCTGCGGGTCTCTACCGGTCGCCCAACGGCGGGCGCGCATGGAAACTTGCCAACTGCGGGCTGGAAGACTGCGTTGTCCTTTCGATTGCGCCCAGCCCGAATTTTGCTCAAGACGGCATGGTGTTTGTCGGCACCGAAGCGGATGGCATCTTTCGCTCGTGCGACGGGGGGTTCACGTGGCAGCCCGGCACGATTGCGTCTGAATTAGGCGCTGCGATTCCAGCCATCAACGTGCTGTGGTTCTGTCCCGATGGCGAGACGTGTTTGGCGGGGCTGGACGACGGACGCATTCTGCGCTCGTGGGAACATGGCGATAGCTGGGTGACGGATGCGAAGGTGTCTACGTCCATCCTCTGCTTTTTTAGCGAGGGGGATCGACTCTACGCGGGAACGGCAGACGCCGGAATTCTCGACTCGGCGGATGGCGGACGTAGCTGGAGAGCCGCCTCCGACTTCGTTGCACGAGAGTTTACAAGCCTGTTCAGCACGGCGAACACCGATCTCTATGCCTTCGGCGGCACCGAAGGGCTGTGGCGTTCCGGCGATCAGGGTCAGTCGTGGGACAATATCGGCGATTTTGAATCGCTGCTGCTGACGGCGGCGACCGCTGACGACGACAATCGCTGTCGGCTGGCGGGGACGGCGCAGGGGCTTTTCCGCGCCGACGATGCCGATCCCGATTGGCAGCTTGTCCTCCCCTTGGCGGATGTCACGACGATAAGGTTCTCAAAAACCTTCGCGCTGGATCACCATGTCTGGGCTGGCACGTGGGACGGGGGCATCTTCGCCTCGCGGGATGGCGGACACGACTGGCAACCAATGAAACCGCCGCCTGCCCGTATGCCCGTTGTTGCGCTCGGCGTGTTTCACGATCAGCACGAGTCCGAGCAAATCATTTCGATCACCTTCAACCCCGGAACTCAAATCCTGACCTTGTGGCGTTGGCTTGATGCGGAAAACAAATGGCAGGTCTGGCTGGAATCGCCATGCGCCGTTCCCGCTGCTCACATCGTGGAATCGAACGCGGTTTCGGGCGAAATCGTGGTCGGCTTGGGTGGTCGGTGTTGGCACTGGATTTCAGGATTATGGTATTGCATTTTGAAGACGGACAAACCGATTCTTCGCCTGCTGCGGCATCCGTTGGGTGGTCTCGTCGCCTTAACCGCTGACAGTATCCTGTATTCAACCGATTTCGTGAATTGGACGGCCGTGTATCAGTCGCAGGACGACTTGTTGAACGATTTGGCGCTCCTGCCCGATGATGAGGAGCGAGCCTTCGCCCACATACTCACGCGGGGCGGCGATCTCGTACACGGAACGATCCCAGAGTAAGCACGAGTGCTTCGCCTGACGGCAGAAACCCCATACCGAATGGACTACTTGAAGGAATACCGACATATCCGAGGCTTCAATTACACCCCGAGCAGCGCGTTCAATGACGTTGGCTTCTGGAGAGATTACGACGAAACGCTGGTCGAACGCGAACTGACCTACGCGGCTTGCCTCGGTCTGAACAGCGCGCGCATTTTTCTCTCATATGCCGTTTACGAACGGGATCGGCATCTGTTTCTCAATCGCGTGAAACATTTTTTGCGCGCCGCACACGAGCGTGGCATTTCCACGATGGTTGTCGTCTGGGATTCCTGTTTTGACGAAACCACGCCACGCCAACTTACGAGACACAGCAGAATTACTGGGTGCCGAACCCTGGCGTTGCCCGTTTGGGCACGGATTTTTGGGCTGAAGGGGAGCGCTACTGCGCCGACCTCATCGCGGCGCTGCGGGACGAGTCGGGACTCCTGATGTGGGACGTGATGAACGAACCCCGCATGACAAGCTGGCTGAACGGACCGGAAACCGAGGCTCGCACTCAGGTGATCTGGGTTTTCGTGCGGCACTTTTGCGACGTGATAAAACAGCTCGACCCGGCTCACCCAATCACCGTTGGCGTTCATATCGCCGACGATATTGCCCAGGTGGGATCGCACGTCGATGTCATCTCCTGTCACGACTATCGACCGGCACGGGCTACCATCCGGGCGCACATCCGGCAAATCATCGGCTTCTGCGAAACGTATCAGAAACCCGCACTGCTGTCCGAAGTCGGCTGTCTGGCGCGCAGCAATCCCTACGATGTCACGCTCGAAATCTGCCAGGAGTTCGGGATGGGCTGGTATCTGTGGGAACTGATGATCGGCGCGAGCATGTGGCGCGATATTCATGGCATCGTGTACCCCGACGGAACCGTGCGCGATCCCAGTATCGTCGCGGCGATTCGCGGTTTCTTTCGCAAACGCGCGGGCGAGATCGTCCCGCCGAATATCGATAAAGAGGGTGAAGCTACGCGAACTTGCCAGCTTGCCAGAGCGTGGCTTGAAAGCGATGCCGCCGACTATACCGACGGACTCGAGATTTTGGAGCGGCTTGCCAACCAACTGGAGGCGGGTGAACTCGTCCGCATGCGTGACTTGCCGAGCGTCAAGGTCTTTGCGCTAGCGGACGAAACTGACGCGCATCGGGATCAAGTGCGCCGCCTGATGACGGCGTGGAGCGCAATACTCACAGCAGCAATTTCGGTTTAGCTGGAGATGCACTGGATGAACAGGCAGTTTTCGAGAATCCCATGCGTCGAATGAAGAAAGATAGATCATTATCCTTACGGGAGGGCTGAACGATGAAGCCCGGCACTAATCACTGGTCGAGGACCTTACGGAACACTGTCTCAGAGTCGATGCCGCCTATGCGCAGCTGAAACGCTAGGCAATTGAAACGCCATAGTAACCTGTACCGGGGAGTGGGGAAGATCAGGGATATACAAAATCGATGAGATGAGCGGGATAACGTGGAAAGCGTGAACGATACAACTGACGCCGATTCCACGAAAAGACAAAGAGCTTCACCGCACGGCGCAAGGCGTCCATACAGCGCGAGAAACAGCGTGATTTGCGTGCTAACCGGGCGAGGTAATGCCGGAGTACTGTGTTGACACCTTCCACCCGGTAGGTTTCGCTCTTGTCGGGCATTGGTGTGTGAAGGCCTGGTGTGTAGACTAAATAGCGGTAGGGCGGAAACCGGTCGCTGAAGGAGAAGGCGGCTTGTGGTGCCGCATCGACCAGGTGCTGCAACCGCATTTCGTTGCGCTCAGCAGCCACTGCCCAGCCCACAATGCAACTGGTGCGTCGATCCACGATGGTCATCCGGTAGACGACGTTTTTTTCCGCTCCACAAAGGTGAACAATTCATTCAGCTCGGCGTTGTTCAGGTCATGCGGGACAGGTGCAGGTGGAAGCGGGTCGCTGTACGCCTTCACCCAGTGCATCACGGTTTTATGATCGACCCCCAGCAAGCGCCCAATGCGACGGTAGTTGATGCCATCGACACTCATCTTCACGGCTTGCTGGCGCAGTGGGTCAGGATAGCCATGCTCGTATGGCTCGGCGTATATTTCCGTCCGCAGTGTTGATATTTCCAGCGTTGACTACCCGAATCATGCTTTCCGGCTTTGATTTGGCGATCCGGGCTTTGACAGTATGGACATGGGTTCATTGCCCTAGTCTATCTCACATCCCTGATCTTCCCCATTGCCCCGGCAGCCTTTACTTGCGCGCAATATTAACCCGATGTAATATCATGCCCAGCGCCAATGCCCTACGCGATGAAGCTATACTGTGACGAGGTTCAGGAGGTGTTTCGGAACCAGCGTACAAGACATTCCCTACTTGCGTATTTCCATTCGAAAGGTAGCCCAATGTCGCGCAAAAGTACCCTATATATTGTTTCCGCAATGTTTTTCATTTTGACGCTCGCGGTTCCAGTTCTCAATGCGCAAAGCGATAATGTTGATGTTTACGGTCGCGCACTGCCGGACGATGCCGCGCCTTATGACATGCAAATCTGGCAGGAAATGTGCAGTTCCACTGCTACTCAGACCAATTTCATGGCTGCGGTGACCGTTTACCAGCGCATTTGCCAGCCGGGGACATCTGACCTGTTTGGCGATTCGCTGGTCAACCTTGACGAGAATCTGGGACTTATCCCCGCCGCTGCCGAAAGCTGGGAGCCTTCCGAAGACGGTCTGACGTGGTACTTTCACCTTCGCCCCGGTCAGGTGTGGAGCGATGGCACGCCGCTGACAGCGAATGACTGGGTGGTGACCTGGCGCTGGATGGCAACGCCGGAAAACGCCTACGACTTCGTCTGGATGTGGCAGGGCATCATCCTGAACTGGAGCGAAGCCGTTGCCGGTGAAGTGCCACCCGAGGAAATCGGGCTGGAAGCGGTTGATGACGATACCCTGGCGATCACGACGGTCGCGCCCGCGCCCTATCTTCCGGCGACGATGTACTTCTGGCCCCCGCTTCAGGCAAAGGCGCTGGAAGAAAGCGGTCCAAATTACGTCAACGATCCGGCGACCAGCGTTTCCTCCGGTCCGTTCATGCTTCAGGAATTCGTGCCGGGCGACCACGCGGTGGTCGTGGCTAATCCTACTTATACTGGCTTTCGGCAGCCGTACCTGAAGGAAATTCGCGGTCTGTACGGCGACAAGCTGAACGGCAGCTTCCTGGCGTTCCAGGATCACACTATCGATCGCGTCGGCTACGAGTTCCTCGCGCCTGCTGACTTCGAGGTGATCAAGGCGAACCCCGAACTGCTCGACAACTATCTGCCCAACCCTGGCGATTTCCGTACCGATTATCTCCTGATGGACACCTTTACCCCGCCGTTCGACAACCACGACGTGCGCCTGGCTTTCGCCAAGGCGGTCGACCGCGAGTCGATTGTTGCGAATGTCATCAACGCGAGCTGGAATCTGGCAGTTCCCGCCTATTCGTTCCTCGCGCCCGGCTTCCCGGCATGGGACTCGGAAGGCGCACTCAAGAGTATTCAGGCGTACGATTGCCCCGCCGCGCAGCAGTTGCTTGCCGATGCCGGCTACCCCAATGGGGACGGCTTCCCGGCGCTGGAACTGAAGCTGCGTAACGAATCCGAGTTCAATGCACAGCGGTTCATCGCCGCCGCCGCGTCGATCAGCGACTGCCTCAACGTGGGGATTTCGGTCAACAACATCGAAAACGCCACCTATATGACCGCGCTGCTGGATCGCCCGACGGGCGTTCAGTTCGGCGCGATCTCCTACGGCATGGACTACCTCGACCCGGCGAACATGATGGGTGTGTGGGTTTCCACCGGGCGTCATTCGTGGCGCAACGCCGAATTTGATCAACTGGTGATCGACGCGGGGTCGTTTGTTGGCGATCCTGCCGAGCGCTTTGCCATGTACCAGGAAGCGGAGCGTATTCTGGTGGAAGATGTCGGCGGTATCTTCCTCGACCACCGCATTCAGGGTGACCTGTTCCAGCCCTATATCGCCGGTGAATGCTTCCGCCCCAACTCACAGAGCGTTTCGGCATGGCAGTGGGGCAATGACTGGTGCTGGGGTTCGATCTATGTGACCCAGGATGTCTCCAACTACGATACTTTCCGCACCGAGTAAGCTTGGATGAATGCCGAGGAGGGGAGAGCATTCTCTCCTCCTCGCAGAGTATCATCGCCCGTTTTGCGGGCTTTTTTCCTGACCACGCAATGGAAAAACAATGACGGGTTACATCATCAGACGGCTTCTGGCTTTGCTGTTCGTGCTGCTGGTTGTCTCAGTCATTGTGTTTGTCCTCATGAATGCTGTGCCTGGCGGTCCTTTTAGCCTGGGCGAGCGCGGCTATACCGCCGATGCATTGGCGAACCTCCAAGCCAAGTACGGTCTTGATAAACCGCTGCTGGAACGTTACTGGAATTTTCTGACCAGCGCGCTTCGGCTGGACTTTGGAAATTCCTTCGCCGTCGCCGGCAACCCGCCGGTGACCGAGTTGATCGCCCGAACCTGGCCCGTGACGCTGCACATCGGGCTTTACACGATTGGGCTGGCGTTCAGTCTCGGGCTAATAATGGGCATTACGGCGGCGTACTATCGCAATAGCTGGGTCGATAATCTGGTGACGTTCACCGCGACGCTCGGCATCACCGTGCCCAATTTCATCGTGGCGACGTGGCTGCTGCTGATTTTCGGTTATCAGACAGGCTGGGGAAGCCCAGGCAAATGGATTATTCCCCCTGTGCTGGGCACAGGCGGCGCGATCCTGTCGTGGGACTACTTCCTGCCAGTGATTACCTATGCTCTGGCTCCGCTTGCGCTGGTCGCCCGCTACACGCGCTCCAGCGTGGTCGAGGCACTCAGCGCTGATTATGTGCGCACGGCGCGGGCAAAAGGGTTGCACGAACGGCGAATCCTGCTGCGGCATGTGCTGCGGAATGCCCTTATCCCGATGATCACGGTTCTCCTTCCCCAGATACCGAACCTGTTGACTGGCTCCCTGTTTATCGAGGTCACCTTCGGCATACCGGGCTTGGGCAAATTCTTCGTGACGAGCATCTTCGCGCGGGACTATCCAATGATCATGGGTTTGGTTCTGTTGATAGCATTCTTCTGGGGCATCACCTATCTCGCCACCGACGTGCTCTATACCCTGATTGATCCCCGCGTGCGTATCACCAGTGATAGGAAAGGCTGATGATGCAACCCCGGAGCGCGGCGAAACCGGAAAACGTCGCACAGGTACAGAGTTCGTCCAATGACCTGGTCAAACACCGCTCCAACTGGGAAAACGCCGCGCGGCGCTTCATGCGCAATCGTCTGGCGATGTTAGGCTTGGCGATCTGTACGTTTCTCCTTTTTCTCACCATTTTCGCCGACGTGATCGCGCCATACCCGTATGACAAAGCCGACTTTACGATTGTCAATCTCCGACCGTTTATCGACCCGAATCACTTCCTCGGCGCGGATTCGATTGGGCGCGACTACCTCACCCGGCTGATTTATGGCGCGCGCACCTCGATGATCGTTGGGCTTACGGTGCCGCTCATTTCATTCGCTATCGGCGTCCCGCTGGGGGCGTTATCCGGCTACGTCGGCGGCAAGGTCGATTTCGTGATCCAGCGAATCGTAGATGTGGTCACGGCAGTCCCGGCGCTGCTGTTCGCTCTGTTCCTGCTAAGTGTTCTGGGGGGTGGTATCGGGAACGTGATTCTGGCGCTAGCGGTGACCGCCTGGATCGAACCAACCCGGCTGGCGCGCGCTCAGTTTCTCGCCTTCCGCGAGAACGAATTCGTGACAGCGGCGCGCGCGCTTGGGGCGTCCAGTTGGCGCATCATCCTGCATCACATCCTGCCGAATGCCATCACGCCGCTGATCCTGGCGCTAACGTTCGCTATTCCACTGGCGATTTTCGCGGAAGCCGGACTGAGTTTTCTCGGTCTTGGTATCCCGGAGCCGACGCCGAGTTGGGGAAAAATGGTCGGCTCCGGCGTTGGCAATACGATCAGAATATATTACCATCTCGCCCTGTTCCCGACGATCCTGGTCGCGCTGACAATGCTTGGGTTTTCTTTTGTGGGAGATGGACTCCAGGAAGCGCTCGATCCGAAGCGTTCTGAATAGGTACTCATGATGCATATTTTCCGCAATCGGGCGTTGTTTCTCGTGTTGGTGATGCTGTTTGCCGCATGTAGCGGAGCGGCAGAACCAACACCGACCACCGCTCGTCCCACGGTCACGTCGATCCCGGTGTTTGAGTATGTGCCGCCGACCGAAGTGCCGCAGCTTGCCACACTTGCGGTTATGACGGCAACCGCTGTCGAAAATGCGAGTGCGCTTGACCCGGTGAAGGTTGAGCGAGGCAGTGACCGTTACGTCGCGCTGGAATGCGGCAGTTGTCACGGCGATAGCGGCGAGGGCACGGATCAGGGGTCGGCATTGACGACCTTTGCCATGAGCGAGGCAGATTTCATCAGCTTCATGCGTTCCGGCGGATCGATGGGGGCGGAGCACCAGTACTCGACCAACCGCCTCAGCACGTCCGGCGGAAGCAATCTCTATCAGTACCTGCTGTCCCTGAGTAGCTCGCAGTAACCGTTATGGCAAAACGTAAATCGAATGCCCGGCAGCTACGCGGCGCGGCGGTCACGGTGGTGATCATCGTTGTAATTGCTGCTGCGGTCATTCTCCTGCAGTTCAGCGGCAGTTCGACGCCAAGTTCCGGCAGTGTTCCTGTGATGACGCTCGACCCGCAGATCGCCGTGAATCTCACTCGAATCCCCGAATCGATGCCACTTGCCGGGGATGCCGCCGACGAGATCAATCGTCTCAAAGCGCTGGTGGATGCCTGCGCGGATTACAGCGCTGAAAGACGTGCCCAAATGGAACAGCACATCGCGTGGCTGCTCAATCCAGCCACGATACCGGGCGACATCATCATCGCGCTGGGAACAAACCCGCCGGGGAAACTCATTTACGGCATGGCGACGTACACGTCCATCCAGTGGCGCCTAAATGAGCGCCCATCCGACTCGTGCCTGCTGCCCATTGGCGCGATGCTAAATGACATGCTGACTGCTGCCGGCGAAGAACCGTTTTCTATCTTTGCGGGATCTCCGTAGGCACATACCCTCCCGGATTCTCTTCGCACCCACTCGTATAACGCAACGAGTCCGCTTCACGCGGACTCGTTTTTGTCGACATTGTCGCCTTGCCCGACGATTCAGAATTGCGGCGGGCGCTCGTTCAGCACCAGCCAGTACAGACCGAGCTGCTGCACTGCCTCGATGAACTGGTTGAAGTCGACCGGCTTGCGGATGTAGCTGTTCGCCCCTAGCGTATAGCTCCTGATCAGGTCTTCCTGTTCGCGGGATGACGTAAGGATGACCACCGGCAGCAGTTTGGTACGCTCGTCGGTGCGAATACGTTCCAGCACCTCGATTCCATCGAGCTTCGGCAGCTTGAGATCGAGCAGGACAAGCTGGGGCAGGTCAGAGGTATCGCGCCCGGTATAATCGCCCGTCCCGAACAGGTAATCCAGCGCTTCGACCCCGTCGTGTGCCACGACAATCTCGTTGCTCAGCTTGCTTTTCTTGAATGCCAGCAGCGTCAGCTCTTCGTCGTCCGGGTTGTCTTCCACGAGTAGGATTCGCGGGGGCTTGATGATGTTCATCGTCGGTTCGTCGCCTCCTGTTCATCAGAGTGAAAAATAGAACGTAGCGCCCATGTTGACCGCCGCATCCGCCCAGATTTCGCCGCCGTGTCGGTGGATGATGCGCTGCACGGTCGCCAGCCCGATGCCATTGCCGGGGAATTCGTTGGCGCCGTGCAGGCGTTGGAATACGCCGAACAGCTTGTCCGAATAGGACATGTCGAAACCGACGCCGTTGTCGCGCACGAAATACGTTCGGCGACCGTTCTGATCGGCAGAGCCGAATTCGATTTGCGGCTGCGGCTGCTTGCTGGTGTATTTCCAGGCGTTGCTCAGCAGGTTGCCCATCACCACCTGCATCAGCCGCGCGTCGCCATTGGTGACCAGCCCATCCTCGACCTTGAAATCGACCGTCTGATTCGGGTACTGTTCGCGCAGTTCGGCGGCGATCTGCTGCGCCATCTCGCTCAGATTGATCTGTTCGCGCCGGATTTCGCTTCGCGTCAGCCGCGACAGGTCGAGCAGGTCGTCGATAAGCTGCCCCATGCGCTGGCTCGCCCCGCGTATGCGGTCGATGTACCGCTTTCCGTCGGGCGTCACGATGTCGGCGAGTTCTTCCTCCAGCGCCCGGCTGAAGCCGTCGATACCGCGCAGCGGCGCGCGTAGGTCGTGCGATACCGAATACGTGAATGCTTCCAGTTCCTTGTTGGATGCCTGAAGCTGTTTGGTGCGCTCGTTGACCCGCTTTTCGAGTTCTTCGTTCAGCCGCTGGAGCGCCCGTTCCGCTTCCTTGCGCTCGGTGATATCCAGCGAGAGGATGAAGATGCCTTCCGGCACGGGCTGGATGCTGAATTCGAACCATGCCACACTGCCGTCGGGGTACTGGAACTCAAACTCTTCCAGTCGGGTCGTGCGGTCGTCCATGCATTGCTTCATCATCGCGTACATCTCGGATGCTTCAATGCCGGGGTATTTTTCCATCACGGTGCTGCCCAGCAGGTCTTCGCGCGTCGTGCGACCATAGCGGGCAGCCGACTCGTTGACGTACACATAGCGCCAGTCGAAGGAGATGATCTGACAACCTTCGAGCATGTTGTCGAGCGTGTGCTGGTAGCGTCCTTCGCTTGCACGCAGCGCTGCGGCAGCCTCGTGGCGCTCGGTTACGTCGCGTAGAAACACCGTCAGAATGACGCGTTCGTTTTCCGTCAGCCTGGAAATCGAAGCTTCAATCGGGAAGATCGTGCCGTCTTTGCGCCGGGCAGAGAGCGCGCGGTGACGTTCGCCCATCCCTCGTGTGATGTCGCTTCCGGTGGCGAAATCGGTGATGTACTTCGCGTGCCGGCTGATCACATCCGGCGGCAGCAGCATATCGAGCGGTTGCCCCAGTGTTTCCTCGGCGCTGTAGCCGAAGATATGCTCGGCGCTCTGATTGAAGCGAATGATCGTCTGCGACGAATCGATGCTGATGACGGCTTCAGCCATCGTATCCAGCATCCGGTTCAGGCGGGCTTCCACCGCCATCCGTTTCTCGTCTTCCTGCCGCCGAACCTGTTCGAGCAGCGCGCCGTTCTGCAGTACCACCGCGCTCTGCTTGACCAGCAGACTCACCAGATTGACGTCGTCGTCGATGAACAATGAGCCATGCTTCAGGAACACCAGCAGCAGTTTGCGCTGAAGCTCGCTGACGTGGAACGGGACGACCAACACGGTGTCCGCACCGACCGATTCCAGCAGCGCACGGTCGTTCGCGCTCGTGTCCGCCGAGAAACTGGCATATCGCGGCGCATCCTGTGTCCACGCTTGCGTGATGATATCCTCCCGGTCGAGCTTGACAGCTCCCGGTTCGCCCACCTCGTAGCGCAGCAGCCACCGCTGGTCGTTCTCATCGCGCTGGGCAATCCCCGCGCCCATGCCGCCGACGCCTTGACTGGCAGCGCGGCTGAGGGAGATCAGGCTGCTGCCGATATCCAGCCACCGGCTGGTGGGCGCGCTGCTGATGTCCGCCAGATACCGGTTCAGTTCGGCGAACTGCCAGCTTCGGCGCAGCCAGCGAGGCGGAGCGAACCCGATATAATAGGCGATGCCGCTGGCGACCAGCGCGACCACTGCCAGCAGGCTGGTGATACTGACCACGGCGGGGATGACCGCTCCCAACCCGGCGATGAGCAGCGTGACCGCCAGCAGTCCTGAACCTGCGGCGGCGAACCGCAGCCTCTGACGCACGGTTCCGCTGGTGTTCAGCGCGCCGCGCACAAAAGCGAGCATAGCATAGCCGTCGACGACCACAAAGTAGGCGACCAGCAGCAGGCTGATCAGCGGCGGCGCGGGCGAGAACACCAGAGTCGCCACCCAGAAGGTGACCATGCTGATCAGCGCGCCGCGCATTAATCGCGCGGGAGGATGGCGAAAATAGTGGACGATGCGCAGGAGCAGGTACGGCTGGGCGATCAGCCCGATTGTCGCGATCAGCGTGAGCCAGCGCGGGCTGGGAACCCCGCTGATGCGCACGACGATCGCCAGCAGAAACAGCAGCGCAATCGACCAGACCATGAGTGCAACATCGCGCCGCATTTTGTCACGGTGGTGTACGAAGTCGGCGGCGGTCACGACGCCGAGTGAGATAAAGAACCCCCCTACGATAAACGTGAACACGTCATTAGCGTTCAAAATCCAGCTCCGTGCTTAACCTGCCGCCGTCAGCCCGTACGGGTGCGCTTCACGCTCCGGCGGTTAGCGCGGGCGTGGCAGGAACACCGTAATTACGCTGCGTCGTCTGCTTCAGGCGGCATCGAAATGAACGTATTGACATGTATGCATCTGATAAGGTGTATCTTAACTCATATTCATGGTGTCGAAGAGTAAACGTGTGTCGAAAAACATAGAGACAGCATGATTTTCCATCTGTCTCATCGTCTCACGCTTGCTGAGCCATCCCCGCACGATAGCGATCCGCTGCCATGATCGCCTCGTAGGCGCTCCAGAAAATGCGATCCTCGCCCAGATGCGCGATCACGCCGGCGCGTTCGAGGTACGACCGGACGGGTTCGGTCAGCCCGCTCAGGTAAACGCGCCGTCCTTCGTGTTCCAGCCGTTCGATCAACTGCTCGATGGCGCTGATGCCGGTGGTATCGACCAGCGGAACCGTACGCAGGCTGAGGATGATGTCCTCGTTGCTCGCCACTTTTTCGAGGGCAGCGTTGAAGGTGTTGACCGTCCCGAAGAACAGCGGTCCCATGATATACGCGACGATGATTTTGTCGGCGTCGTACTGTAGTTCGTAGCCGTTGAGGCGCATCTTTTCGACCGAGACGGGCAGGAAGGTCACTTTCGCCCGGCTGCTCTGGACGACGAAGATCACTGCCGACAGCCCGATGCCCAGAATGATCGCCTGCGTGAGGTCGAGCGCGGCGGTGGCGACCAGTGTGCTGGTGAAAGCGAACACGGCGCTCTTGAAACGTCGCCGGAAGATTTCGCGGATTTCGTCCCATTCGTTCATGCGCCACGCCGTCACCGCCAGCACGCCCGCCAGCGCCGCCAGCGGCACGCGCGCGATGACCGGCGCGAGCACCAGCGCGGCGACCAGCAGCGCAGCGGAATGTACGATGCTGGTCACGCGCGTGCTGCCGCCGCTTTTGATGGCGACGCTGGTGCGGGCAATCGCCGCGGTCGCCGGGACGCCGCCGAAGAACGGGATCACGATATTGCCCAGCCCCTGAGCGATCAGTTCCTGCGCCGATGCCATCCTGACGCCGACCATGCGCCCGGCGACCGTCCCGCACAGCAGGCTTTCAATGCTGCCCAGCGCGGCGATCGACAGCGCCGGCATGATCAGGTCGCCGACATGCTCCCAGGGGATGTTTGCCAGAATCAACCGCTGGTCGAGCAGGATCGTCTGCGGAATCGCGCCGATGATGGGCACATCAAGGTTCAGAAGCACCGCACCAGCGGTGACCACGATCACTGCCAGCAGCGAGCCGGGCATGTAGGCGCTGAATCGCTTGGGCCACAGCACCATGATCAGGATCACGGCGAGGCTGATGCCGAGCGCGGCAAGGTTCGGCGCATAATCGAACCGGAAGTATTGGATGAGCTTGAGCAGCGTGATTTCCGCTGCTTCGGTGTGGACGCCGAGCAGGTTGTCGATTTGCCCGACGAAGATCACGACGGCGATGCCGCTGGTGAACCCGGCGATCACGGCGGACGGGATGAAATTGACGATCTGCCCCAGGTTGAACACTCCCAGCAGCAGGATCATCATGCCCGCCATCACGCCCGCGACCCACACACCTTCGACCCCGTAGCGCGTCGCCAGCACGATCAGGACTGCCGACATCGCGCCGGTGGGACCGGAAATCTGGTAGCCCGCGCCGCCCAGCCCGCCAATAATGAAGCCCGCCAGGATCGCCGTCACCAGCCCGGCGGCGGCGGTCACGCCCGAAGCGACGCCGAATGCCAGCGCCAGCGGCAGCGCGACGGCGGCGACCGTCACGCCTGCCAGCAAGTCGCGCCGGAAGCCCTGCGCATTGTAGCCGCGAAATTCGTCTCGCAAGACGTCCAGAAGGTTCGGAGAAGGGAGAAAGGCTCGCATGTCGTCGATGATCCTTCGATGCTCAGTTACTGCGTGGGACAGCGCAACAACTCACGATGGGTAGACGGTCGCGCGTCGTGCTGACCGCCGAAATCGCGTCACTGGTTGTTTATCGTCTGTCGTCACTCAGGAGAGGTTTCATTTGGCGCTGCTGATAAATCTAGCACGAATTTCGCCGGTGGGGCTGGGTAAGTTCTACGAATGAATCCGGGCATTTTGTCGAAATACCGCTCGCTGCTTTATGAACTTCACGAACTGCCGACCCCTTCGCTATTGTTCGTGCGACATACAGTATGAACACATTCGACCGTCGGGCAACTTTAGTCAGGAGTATGTGACATGGGTACGGTCAATCTGAAAACAGGGCTGTCGCCCGCCGTGTGGGGAGCAGGTGTCGGCGTGGTGCTGCTGGGTCTGGTTCACTTCTTCACGAGCGCCAGTGGCGGCGACGGGCTGCTCCGCCCGATAGAGGGCAGCTTCTTCGACTTCATCGGCAGCTATCTCGGTTTCTTCTTCGCGACCGCTCCCGGCTTGATCGTGCTGGTGGCGACCATCGTGGTGTACATCGCGGCAACCGTTTCGGTTCAGGGGACGAGCGGCACCGAGAAAGACACGACCGCCGTGACGCGCGGCTTGCTGATCGGCATTGGCCGCGGCATGAACGGCTTGCTGGCGTACAACATTTACGGCGGCTGGTTCGGCGAAACTGTCGGGCTGGTCATCGGCATTATCCTGTTCGTATTGGGCATCATATCGGCGTTCTCGGCGGTTTCGCAGAGCGGCGTGTACCAGGGATTCATCGGCTGGCTGTCGTGGCTCGCGCCGATGTCGTGGCCCGTCCTGTTCATCGGGCTGGCGCTGCTGGTCATCAGCCTGATTCTGGGGTTGGTTGGGTTGGCGGGCGTCGATTTCCTGAAGCTGGGTGGCGACGCTAGCGCCGGGAGCAGCGTCAAAGGCAAATTCGCCGACGCCAACTGGGGAACGGGCACATTCTTCCTGATCGGCGGGTTGGGCAGCAACGCCAACTATGCCAAGACCGCCTATAACATGGGTAACGTCGCCTTCATCCACCGCAAGGCGGGCAGCGACCACACCGACCACGAAGCCGGGCACAATCTGAGCCTGTTTGTCTTCGGCTGGATCGTCCATTTCATCGGCGCGGTGGACGAGAACGTGATCGGCTACCATTCGACGGCGTTTACCGAACTGCTCGCCGAAAGCCACGACTCCGGCAGCGGCAGCAAGCTGGCGATGTGGGTATGACGCTCGAAAAATGATGGAGTAGGGGCGCACCCACGTGTGCGCCCTTTTTTATTCTCACGACGCGAACGGGTCGCCAATTTCCAGATCGAGCAGCTCGCTCATCAGAATCGCGCCCTCGTTGACCTGCGGCATTCGGCTCAGGTAGCGCTCGGTCACGGCGACGTTGCTGTGGCGCAGCAGCCGGCTGATTTTGTCGATGGGCACGCCGTTGGCTTGCAGCGCCCCGGCGACCGACCGCCGCAGGTCGTGCGGCGCGACCGCCCCCAGCCCGGCATAGCTTGCTGACTCGTTCACGATCAGCCAGATGCCGTCCGGCGTCAGCCCGCTGTAGCTGATTGCGCCGCCTTTCCACAGCCGCCGCAAAATCGACGACGATTTCGATTTCAGCCTGTCCTGTGCGACCAGCGCCTTCCGCCAGTTCGTCAGCGCTGCCAGCACCGAGTTCGGCACGTCGATGGGCGCGGCTTTGCGCCCCTTGCCGTGTACCCGCAGCACCGCCCGGTCGTTCTGCACGCTGAAATCCGACCAGCGCGCCGCCGCCAGTTCTTCGCGGCGCAGCGCCAGCGTACACAGCATAGTGGTCAGCACCGTATTGCGCAGTCTCTGGTTGTCGCTGGTGGCGATCTCGCGCGAGGCTTGCATCAGCAGCCGAAGCTGATCGGTCGAGAGCCAGTGTCCCGCCCGCTGACCTTCCTCGGCTTTGGGGATGTTCACCCGCGAAATCGCCGCGCTGACGGTGTCGTCAAGCCAGCCTGCTTCCGCCATCAGGCTTGCCAGCGTGACGACCGCCGCCCGCGCCTGCTGAAGCCCCTGCCTGCCGTGCTGCCGCCCGACGAGCATACCGAGCCACGCCCGCACCTGCGCCGGACTCAGACTATCGCGCAGCACGCCGACCGGCAGCCGCCGCATCCGCTCGTGCCGCAGGTCGCCGTCGCTTGGCTTCCACTTGGCGACATCCACCAGGAATTGATCGATCCAGCGGAAATAGGCGCGCGCAGTGTGCGGGCTGCTCGCCTGACCGGGCAGGGCGAGGGTGAAATCGAAGGTCATTCCGGCATAGCCGGGGATAATTTCGTTGTCGACACGCTGAATGTTCGTCATACCGGCGATTATACAGCGATTAGTAGCCGGCTATGAATCCTCATCAACACGGAAGGCGCGAACATGCTTTTGTAGGGGCGCACGGCTGTGCGCCCGTTTTGATTGCACGACTTCAGAATATCAAAGCCGCCGGCGCGGGTTGCGGTCGTAGAGTATCTGATTGCGGTCGACGGCGGGCGGCTGCGGCACTATCCGCATGAACACGAACGTGATCAGCGCGCCGAACACGAAACCGCCGATGTGCGCGAAGAATGCCACGCCGCCGCCGTACTGCGCATCCGCGCCCAGCGAGCCGACGCCGCTGAACAGTTGCAGCACGAACCACAAGCCGAGCACCGCCCACGCGGGCCACGACTGCAGCGAACTGAAATACCCCAGTGGGATGATGCCCTGCACGCGCACGCCGGGGTACAGCACCAGATAGCTGCCCAGCACCGCCGCGATTGCGCCCGACGCGCCGATTAGCGGGATGGTCGAGGTGGGGTCGATGATCACCTGCGCGAACGCGGCGAAGAACCCGCCGGCGAAATACAGCACGAGGTACAGAATCGCGCCGAAGCGGTCTTCGATATTGTCGCCGAACAGCCACAGATACAGCATGTTGCCGAGGATGTGTTCCCAGCCGCCGTGAAAGAACATGCTGCGGATCACGTCGAGGATCGTTTCGAGTGAGAAGGGCACGGCGGATGCCAGCGCCGGGACGACCGCCTGATTGGTGAACACCTGCTGAAGCTGGTTTTCCGACATTCCAAGCTGCATCACGAAAATGATCACGTTGATGGCGATTAGCCCATACGTGACCACCGGCAGGCGTCGAGTCGGGTTAATGTCGCGGAGCGGCAGCATGGTCGCTCTCCTCATGTGGATTGGCGGAATATTACCAGTAAAATTAGCGCGATTTCGACATTTGCGCCAGACACGAAGACGACGTGCGGCGTCGCTCGTAGTTCAGGATGGCTGCTTCAGGTCGATGCGCAGATGCACCCATTCGGGCTGCGGTTGGCGGCGCAGGCAGTTGCGCAGCCCATCGACTGTTTCGATCAGCCGCCAGATCAGGGGATATTTCGCAAGGATTTTGGCGCGCACCTCTGCCGATTCCGCGCCCGGCAGGATGGTCGCCGTCGCCTCGATCCAGTCGCCCAGCGGTTTGCCGCTGCCCGTTCCCGGCGCGACCCGCACGCGCGGGTTGGCGCGGATGCGCTTGACTTTCCACGAGTCGGCGGTGGTGCGGGCGTAAATCACACTGCTTTCCTGCACGAAGCCGAGCGGCGTAATCACCGATGTGCCGTTCTTGCGGAAGGTTTCGAGTACCAGAAAGCGCTGTCGGTCAAATGGGGAAGTTGGCATGGTCTCTTCGTCTGCCAGAAGGAAGCGCACCGCAGTTGGCGGCTGCGGTGCGCGGTGAGCTGTCAGGTGCTACCGCTCGCCGATAGGCGTCCAGGGTAAATCCATTTTGCCGACGTAATCGACGGTGGGGCGGATCAGGCGGTTGTCGGTCACCTGCTCGATGATGTGCGCCGTCCAACCCGCCATGCGGCTCATAGCGAACAGCGGCGTGAACATATCGACCGGGATGTCGAGCGTGTACAGCACGATGGCGCTGTAGTAATCGACGTTCGGGTACAGGTTGCGCTCGATGAAGTACTGGTCGCTGCGCGCCAGCTTCGCCAGCTTATCCGCGACCTCGAACCACTTGCTGTTGCCGCTGCCTGTCGCCAGGGCTTCGGCGCGCTCGCGCAGGATCGCCGCGCGTGGGTCGAGCGCTTTGTAGACGCGATGCCCGATGCCCATGATCCGCCGCTCGCCGGTCTTGATGTGCTGGTTGAACCAGCTTTCGACGTTCGCCGGGTCGCCGATTTCCTCGAACATCTTCATCGCTTCGGAATTCGCGCCGCCGTGCGCCGGTCCCTTCAGCGTGCCGATTGCGCTGACGATGGCGCTGTGCATGTCCGACCCGGTGCTGACGGTCACCCGCGACGAGAAGGTGCTGGCGTTCATGCTGTGCTCGGTCAGCAGCACCATGTAGGCGTCGACGGCTTCGACCGCCGTCGATTCCGGCTCGCTGCCGGTTAGCATGTAGACGAAATTTGCCGCCAGCTTCAAATCCCTGCGCGGCGCGACCGGCTCCTGCCCCTGGCGAATGCGCGCCCATGCCGCGCAGATCGTCGTGACCTGCCCGGTCAGCCGGATCGCCTTGCGGCGCAGCGCCTCGATGTCGTACCGCTCGGCGTCCGGGTCGTAGAACGACAGCTCGGACACCGCCGTGCGCAGCACCGCCATCGAATTGGCGTCCTTCGGGTATTCCTTCAGGTGCTTGATCACCGGCTCGTACACGGTCGCTTCGGCGGCAATCGCCGCGCGCAGCGTTTCCAGTTCGGCGGCGTTGGGCAGGCGGTCGTTCCACAGCAGGTACACGACTTCTTCGTAGCTCGCGTTCGCCGCCAGCACCTCGATGGGGTAGCCGGCGTAGATCAGCTTGCCTTCCGACCCGTTTACGAGGCTGAGACGGCTTGGTCCAATCGAAACGCCATCAAGCCCCTTTTTCGCGGTCTGCGTCATCTGAAAGTCTCCTTTCGAGTATATAAAAAAAGCCCCTTACGTGGGCGCTGGACTGGTTCAGTCGAGCCTGTTCAGCCCGTATAAAAATGCGGTGACAGCGGCGGGAAAACGCCGGAGTGTGCTAGGGGCGGCATTATATCACCAGCGTCCCGGTTGGACAATATACCGCGCACGCCTTAAGCGACCTATCATCTTCCCTCACACTGAACGTTTCACGGGCATTCGGAGTAAGTCCAATTGAGCGCAATGTGCGCGCTTTCACAAGGAGGTTTTCCCCACATGCCGACTGTCAGGCGCTTCTCCGCCGTCCTTACACTGAGTGTGTTCCTGCTGAGCGTGATCGTTGCCCACGCGCAGACGCCGGGCGATGCGGGGGTTGGCGATCCCTACTTCCCGAACCTGGGTAACGACGGCTACGACGCCCTGCACTACACCATCGACCTGTCGTTCCACGATGATCTGTCCGGGTTCACGGCTGCGACGACCATCGACGCGCGGACGATGCAGGACTTGAGCGCGTTCAACCTTGACTTCGGTGCGCAGCAGGTCGATCAGGTGACGATGAACGATGCACCGGCTGATTTCGACCGTGACGGCACCGAACTGACGATCACACCTGGCGCGCCGCTGGCTTCGGGCGACGATTTCACGGTTGTCGTCGACTATCAGGGCGAGACCGAATCGCGCACGACCCGTGAGACCTTCGCCGCGCTCGGCTGGATATCGCTGGCGACTGGCGTCGCCGCGCTCGGCGAGCCTGCCGGGTCGTCCGACTGGTACCCGGTCAACGAGCATCCGATTGACAAGGCGACCTACACCGTCCGCATTACTGTTCCGAAGCCGCTGGTCGCCGTCTCAAACGGCATTCTCGATGGCGTGGTCGACCAGCCCGGCAACCCGGATCGCTGGACGTACACCTGGCACATGGATCAGCCGATGGCGAGCTATCTCGCGCTGCTGGTGGTGGGCGATCTGGTGCTGCAGGAAACGCAGTCGCCCGAAGGCACGCCGATTCGTAACTACTTCCCGGCTCGGTACGCCGACGAAGGCGAGGAGGCGTTCGCCGGTCAGGGCGAGATGATCGACTTCTTCAGCGGCATCTTCGGCGCGTACCCGTATGATGCTTATGGCGCGCTGGTGCTCGATACCCGCGTGGGGTTCTCGCTGGAAACCCAGAGCATGACCGTGTTCGATCCCGGCGTCATGCTCGCTTCGCTTCAGGGCAGCGCTGCGCGCGGCGAAGGCACGATTGCCCATGAGCTGGCGCACCAGTGGTTCGGCGACAGCGTCAGCCCGAAATCGTGGCGCGATATCTGGCTGAACGAAGGGTTCGCCACCTATGCCTCGTGGCTGTGGTTCGAACACATCGCCGGGCGCTCGACACTCGACTCGATTATCGAAGGGATTCACGAGGCGCTGAGCGGTGATACGCTTCGCCAGCAGGGCGTGACTGAAGACGAAATTCGCCGGCGCCTGCTGCGTATCGCCATCACCGGCGACCCGACGGCGGATAAGCTGTTCGACACCAACGGCGTGTATTACCGCGGGGCGCTGGTGCTGCACGCGCTGCGCCTGACGGTTGGCGACGAGGCGTTTTTCGACATTCTGGCGACCTACTACGATACCTACAAGTTCGCCAACGCCTCGACCGACGACTTCATCGCCGTCGCCGAAGCCGTTAGCGCAAAACCGCTCGACGATTTCTTTCAGGCGTGGCTGTACGATCCCATCGTGCCGGAACTGCCGCCCGCCACCTCGTGAAGGCAGGGAATGATGAAAAGCCGGGGGCTGGCGTCGCCAAGCCCCTGCCCGTGTTCCCCCCCGATACTCACCGCTCTCTGAGGTCGCGAACTGCTGAGAAACCCGGCGCTTTACGCTACAATGGGGACATTGCCGAACGGAACAGGAAGGCTGCTATGCCAAATCTCGCCCGCATCGAACAGCGCCCCACGCCCGATGCATTATCGGACGATGAGCGACGCTTGCTCGACAAGCGTTTCGATGCCAACGCCTACGAAATCAACATCGACGGGCATCGCGCTGAATGGGGAGCGATCAACGAGATCGAAGTGGTGAAGGCGGCGCGTGAGGGCGGACCGGCGGGCTGGTTCGTCAGGAAGGTGATCTTCTCCGGCGAGCGCTATCATATCGGCGTTTACTTCGGCAAAGGTGAACTGGTTCTGACCAACGTTACGCTGGAGACGGCGAAATATGTCGTCCAGACAATCGCCTATTATGCCAACCACCCGATTCGCTACACGGGCATCGAAGGAGTCGCTCCGGTCACCGGGAGCTAAGTTCATGCCCCGCCCGTTGGTGCTACGCCTGCTGTTGTGTCTGTTCATCTGGGGCGCGGGGTGTACGGCGCAGCCGGATGATGGCGTCCCCACCCGAACGACGAACCCGATTGTCACGCTGGCTCAGGCGCAGCAGGTGGACGCTCCGGCGCTGGCAGCGTCCGAAAATGGGCTGATCGCCGCCTGGGTCGGCTCGGATACACGCGGCGTGCATCAGGATGCGCGGCGCGTCACCGCCGGCAGCCTGGGCGACGCCGTCACGCTGCCGCTGCCGCCGACTCACCCATACGCGCAGCAGTTGTACCCCGGCTCCGGTTCTGTTCATCTGCTCTGGATTGACGCCGACGAGACCAATCAGACGCGGTTGTTTTCGGCGCTGCTCACGCCTAGCCTGAGCGTCGAGCGTGGACCGGTCGCCGTCTCCGACGCGCTGGCGCTCGACTACGCCGCCGCGTCGGACGGCTCCGGCGGATTGTGGACGGCGTGGAGCGGCGGGCTGCTCGGCGAACTGGCTCTGTCCGTCCGTCGTATCGACGATGCCGGACGCCCGCTGATCGATACGACGATCATCGCTGCGCCCGCCGAACATCCGGCACTGCTGCGCACCGAGTCGGGCGAAATCTGGCTGTTCTGGCTGGGAAACGGTCAGTTGATGCGCCAGCGCCTCGACCCGACGGCGGACACGCCGCAGGCGCTCACCAGCGCGGTCAGCCTCGGTTCCGGCGACCAACTGATCGACGTGCGCGCCGGGCTGGATCGCTCGGCTGCCTACATCTTCTGGAATATCACCCGCGCGGATGGCACGAGCGAGACGTGGATGACGGCGGGGGCGCTCAACGCGAGCGCCTGGCGGCAGCCCCGCCGTCTGCAAATCGACACGGGGCAACCCGGCGCGAGCTTTGGTCTGCGCTGGCTTGTTCCGCTCGCCGTCACGGGCGACACCCTGACGACGGCTGCCGAAAGCGACGCCGGGCTGAACATCGTCCAGTTTTCCGCCGGCACAATCGTTGGCTATCGCACTGTCGTGCCCGGCGCGCGCCTGATCGGGCTGCCGTCGCTGGCGGCGGACGCGACCGGCGCGCGCTATCTGGCGTGGGCGGCTCCGGGCGAAACCAGCGCCGCCCTCCAACTGATGACTCTGTCCGATTAGGCGGGCGTCCGCCTAGCGGATGTCCTGAAGCGCGCTGCTGTATTTCGCCGGGAGCTGGTCCCGCCGGAACTGGACATTCTCGGCGTTCTCCGGCACTTCCACGATCACCGAAAAACGTGACGTGCTGCCTTCGACTTTGGTTTCGGGCACCTGGTACTCGGTCGAGCCGCGCCGGGCGGTGTAGCTCCGCCGCGTATAGCCGGAGCGGCGCTGCTCATAATCGATCCTGACGCCGTACACCTGCCTGCCGCTCCGTTTCTCGAACGTGCCGATTTCCCAGTGGGTCACATCCCCGGCGATGTACACGCGCTTCACTTTCGGGTACAGCACCCGGTTCTCGCCGCGCGTCTCCTGCATGAGATCGTAGGTGACGTACATTTCCTGCGCGCCGCCCTTGTACTTCGACTCGGTGGCGTGGTACTGCTGTTCGCTGGTCACCTGCGCCATCAGTTATTGCCCCACGTCTCGTCGTAGTCGGCGTCCGTCCCAATCGCTTTAGCGCGCTGGTTGATCCTGCGGGCGGTGGTCGTGAACTCGCCCTCGGCGGTCTCGCGTAGATCACTGGCGTCCTTGCCGAACTTGTCTTTCCACGACGGCGCGTGCGTCAGCGTAATCAGATAACCCGCGCGGCGGTACAATTCCGTCAAATCCCCGCGCGACTTCGCTTTGTCGGCGTCCTTGCGAATTGCCAGAAATACGTTGTGCAGGTCAGTCTTGTTGTCGACTTCGCCATAAATATGGGTATCGTGTGCCATAGCTTCACTCTCCTGGTCTACGGTTTTGCGGCTGGTTGTGGGGGGACGCGACTGCGATTGACCAGCATGAATGGAGACCTCAAGGCGGTTGGCAGGGATGCGGTTGCGTTAGTGGAAGGGAAGGATAGGGTGCGCGTAAAACAGCGTGCGACCGTCGTTTCGATCTCACATTACAACTCATATTATACCGCGTCTGTCAACCCGGCAACCGACGCTTACCCGACGGCGCGGAACACCACCCGATATGAGATGATCGCCCGTTCGCCGCTCGTGGTCGTGCAGGGCACGGCGGACAGCGGCTGCTGGATTGGGTCGGCGTGACCGGGCATGTCGATGATGTAGTCTTTGCCCGGCTCCATCTCGAAATCGGCATACGCGGGCGATTTTTCCGGCTTTAGCCCGGTGAAGAAGCGGCTCTCGCCGCCGTCCCAGCGGGCGCGAATCTCCGCGCCGGGAATGCCTGTGGAGGCGTCGCTGTCATAAACCTCGACCATGATTAAGCCGGAGATCGACGTGCCGCAGTCGTTGCGCACGCTGATCAGCGTATAGTCGTTCTGCGGCGCAACGCTCGGCACGATCACCAGCACCGACGTGGGCGTCGGAAATTCGGCTGGCGGCGTCGGCGTCTTGCTGGGAGGGGGTGTCAGCGTTGCGGTGGGCGTTGGCAGTTCGATGGTGACGACCATGCCCGGCTGGGCGTCCTCAGTCGAGATCAGCGAATCGGCGCAGCCCGTGCGCCCCTGAAGCTGGTACAGCCGCATCATGCTGCGCACGGCGCTCAGCCCGCTGCTGCTATTGACGTAGCCGCTGGTCGCCAGCCGGCAGGCGGTATCCGCTACTGCCTGAATCGGGTCGCCGGGAAGCTGCAGGCTGACCAGCCGGTTGATCGCCTTGCCGAGGTCGCCGTCGCTGGCGTAGCTCAGGGCGATAGCGATGACGTATTCGTCCTTGACGTCGGCGCGAAGCTGCCAGGGTTCGGTGTCGAATTCCTGAATCGGCGCGAGGTTCCAGGTGAAGAACAATGCCCCACCGATGCCGAGGAGCAGCCCCAGCAGGATGGCGGGCATCGAAAACAGGCGGCGCGGGCGTTGATAGCGGCTGGGCGGCGTCTTGGCGGGCGTTTTTGCCGGGGATGCTGGCGTTTTTCTGGACGTTTTGGTCATCAGTTCTGCCCCGGCACGGTCACGAGCCGGTACGGCTCCATGATCGGCGTCATGCGACCCAACCCCGCGCTCAGCGCCACCAGCGCGCGGATGTCGTTCACGTCGCGCGAATTGGTGATGAAGCGCTCGGTCGTCTCCTGAATGTACACCGGCACATTTTCGACGCCCAGCACGCGCATCCGTTCGAGCGCGCCGGTCAGGTCGCTGTCAGTCTGGTAGCCGTTGGCGACCATCACCGTGTAGTCGTCCTTGAAGCGCTGCGCGAGGCGGTCGGCGCTGCTGTCGGTGTATTTGACCGGGAACTGTACCCAGCCGAGGTACAGCCCCAGCAGCAGCCCGACGATCAGCGCGCCGATGAACGAGAGGAGGAAACGAACCATGTGATCCTCGATGTATAAGCCTGGGAAGCCGCACGACTCGTCGCTGCAAGTCGCGCTGATGCTCAGGTTATATTAATCGGGCGCGCGCTTTTCCGCAAAGGGGAGTGCCGGACTACGACTTCGGACCAACGACCGAGTCGAGAAACGCGACATCCTTGCGTTTGGATACAAAGACATCGCTCTTGCGTATCCCGCCGCGCTGCTTGACCGTCCAGTGCAGACCCAGACGGTCGCAGGTATCGCAAAACAACCTGCGAATGTCATCCGAATAATTGGTGAACTGGTAGCGGGGATAGTCTTTGCCGTTCACGATATTGCTGAAACGCGACCCGTCGCTGTGGTACAGCCCGCGAAAGAACTCCAGCGGATAGGTATCCACAATCGTTTGCTGCCAATCCGACAAAACGATCTGCCGGGTGTGCTTCTGACCTTTGCCGTGCTGGGGGAAAATCTCCGGCAACTGTCGGTAATATAGGCTGACGTTGACATAGCTCAATCGGTCTTGATAATACGATTCGACGATGCCAATCTGATTTTGAGGAAAGAGCAACTGCAGCTTCTTCATACAGGTTTCAATGATTTGTGGGTATTTCGCGTCCAGTGTTATCCGCAGACGATACACATTTCGAGTTTTTACGATATTGCCATCTCCCAGGTAGAGACCGAGGAGGTAGGCATAGGATTCGTGCAGGGAGACGTAATCGCCGGTGATTTCGCCGGTCAGTATTTTGAACAGGAGTGGCTGAACCGTTTGACGGCTTTCTTGCACTAGGTTTTCAACTGTTCCATATCGCTGAATGCAGTCGATCACGGTTCTGCGAGGAATCGCAGTTTGTCGGGAGATCGCTTTTTTGCTAACTCCGAGTTCCCATAGCTCAAGGATTTGTTTATACTCGTCAAAGCTTCGCATTGATCTCGCTTTACGGAGACATGCGCAGAATCGAATTATGACTCGCTTGTTATTATAACGAGGCAACAAAAAACCGAGCAACACTGCTCGGTTTGATGCCGGTGGTGGGATTTGAACCCACACGCCCGCAAGGGCGCGCGATTTTGAGTCGCGTTCGTCTGCCAGTTCCGACACACCGGCACTAATAGAACAATTGATTTCGATTGTTCTTCTGTAATGGTAAATGTACTCGCTAGGATTGTCAATGGTTGGCAACCCGGAAGACGAACAGGCGCTGATCCGCCTTGCCCGGCGCGGCGATCTCGACGCATTTAACGCGCTCGTCCTGCGCTACCAGGACAACGCCTATACGCTGGCGTATCGCATTATGGGCGACGCTGCCAGCGCCGCCGACGCCGCGCAGGAGGCGTTCATCACGGCGTATCGCCGCCTGGATACGTATCGCGGCGGCAGCTTTCGTTCGTGGCTGCTGCGCATCACCACCAATCAATGCTACGACGAGCTGCGCCGTCGCCAGCGCCGCCCGGCTGTCTCGGTCGACGAGATGGGCGACGAACCGGCGCTCCCCGACGATTCCGACACACCCGAAGAAATCGCCCAGCAGCGCGAACTGCACCGCGCCATTCAGGACTGTATCACCGCGCTGAATGCCGACCAGCGTGTCGTGCTGGTGCTGTGCGATGTCGAAGGGCTGGATTATCAGGCGATTGCCGACCAGGTTGGCACGCAGATTGGCACGGTCAAATCGCGGCTCAGTCGGGCGCGTGCATCCGTCCGTGACTGCCTGCAGGGATTCAGGGAACTTTTACCGTCAGCGTATCGTCTTATAAGCGATGAATGATCCGATCTGACTATCATGTTGAGCGATAACGACCTCGAACTTCTATCTGCTTATATGGACGGTACGCTGAGCGATGCTGAGCGCGCGGCGCTGGATGCGCGCCTGCGTGGTGATGCCGAACTCCGCCGCGAACTGGCTCGGCTGCAAGCGACCGTTGATCTGGTGAAGCTGCTGCCGCCGCTTACCGCCCCGCGCGATTTCCGCTTGACGCCAGGCATGGTGCGCCGCCGAACAACGGTGTGGACGAGCGCCGCTTTCAGCTTTGCCAGCGCGGCAGCGGCAGTCTTGCTGCTGGTGGTCGGCGTGGCGTTGTTCCAGACGCAGGGGACTTCGCTGCCGCCTGCTGCGCTGTCGAATCAGGTGGCGGCGCTGTCGACCGCCGCGCCAACCCTGACGACCAAGCTCGGCGACGATGAAACCGACAGCGCTGCCCGTGATGTACTGCCGGCTGAGGAGGGAGAAGCGCCAACCCAGGTTGCGCAGGAGCCGATGCAGTCGCGCGAAATGAATTACGCTGCGCCGACCGGCACACCGCCAGCAACCGGCGAGCCGCAGATGTTCGCCGCTGTTATGCCGACTGGGACGCCTTCTACCGATGGCTTGCTGTCGGATATGTTCTCTGAGACGACCGCTGATCAGGCTCAGACCGAGGTGCAGCAGGTGGCGCCGTCGGCAGCGAGCGGCGCGGCGGCGGAAGCGCCGGCGGAAATGCCGGAAAGCGCGGCTCCACCGCTGCCCGCGCCAACACAGTCTGCGCCGACCGTGACTCCATTTCCGACGACAACGCCATCCCCGGAGCCGTCGCACACACCAACGCCGCTGCCAACCGCGACGCTGCTGCCGACTCTGACGCCGACGCCGGTCCCGCCCGTTTCGGTGCTGTCCGAGCCGGGGGCGCTCGGCAGCGGCTTGATTGTGTTGGCGCTGCTCCTGTTCGTCGTCGCCACTGCCACGATGCTTGCCCGGCGGCGCGGCTCATGAGCCAGCGCGTCGCCTATTTTTGCCCGATGTGCGGTGCGCCGCTGGTCAAGCGCGAACGCTTCGGCAGGTTGCGTCCGGTCTGCTCCGATTGCGGGCACACCGTTTTTTTCGACCCCAAAGTGGCGGTTGTCGTCTTCATCACCGATGGCGACTGCGTGCTGCTCGTCCAGCGCAGCGGCGATCCCGGCAAAGGTTTGTGGGCGCTGCCCGCCGGCTTTGTCGACGCCGACGAAGACCCGCGCGCTGCCGCCGTGCGGGAAGTGAACGAAGAAACTGGCTTGATCGTGGAAGTGGATCGGCTGCTGGAACTGCTGCACCGCCCCGACACTCACGGGCTTGCTGATATCGTCATCGCTTATGGGGCGCACATCACCGGCGGGGTGCTGCAGGCGGGCGACGATGCGGAAGCAGTCGCCTGGTTCGCCCGCGATCATCTGCCGGAGATGGCGCTGGCGACGACCCATCTGCTCATCCGCCGCTGGCTCACCGGCGACCTATAAAGGCTGTCAACCAGAGAGACCGCAAAGATCACAGAGAAAATCCTCTTGTGCTTCTCCGTGCCCTCTGTGCCATGACTTAGCTCGCGCTTTTGTCGAGCTTGCGCTCCGCCGTGATGTCGTACAGATCGAACGTCATTTCCGGCAGATGCAGCACGCCGTAGGTATGCGAAGTCGTCCGCACGTTGTTGAACGTGTACAGCGAGCCGGGGTTGACGACACAGCCCCGTTTGACGCGCACGTACAGCGGCACATGCGTGTGCCCGGTGATCAACACGTCCACGTTGAGCGAGACCAGCATCATGTTCAGCAGCGTGTTCGAGATGTGGTCACGGTACAAGCCCCACAGGTTGTTGCCCGGCTTGCCGTGACACATGAAGATCGAACGCCCGCCCAGTTCCGTCCGCCATTCCAGCGGCAGGTTCTTAAGGAAATCCTTGTTTTCCGCCGACAACCCGTAGTTCCAATCGTCGTGGTTGCCGCGCACCGTCACAATGCTGCGCTCGCGGATGAGTTGGACGACCTTTTCGGGGTATGGACCGCGCCCGACGAGGTCACCTGCGCACAGAATGTGCTCGACGTGATGATAGGTGTCCAGGCGCTCTAGCGCGGTTTCAAGTGTCGTGTAATCCCCGTGTACGTCCGAGATGATGCCAACATCCATCCTACCGTCCTAATCGTGTCAAAGTGCCCCTATTATAGCAGGTCGAGCGCGAGTCTCTATCGTTGCCTCTCACCAAAAACTCACAGGCAGACCCATGCGATTTGCCTTCGATTGTGTTATGATGCTCGCAATCGTGTTCTCTTCTAACCTGGTCGCAGATGACACAGATCCTTCTGGTGCGGCACGCCGTTAACGATTTCGTCAAAACCGGGAAGCTGGCTGGCTGGACGCCTGAAGTTCACCTCCATGACGAGGGTAAGGCGCAGGCGGAAGCGCTCGGCAAACGGCTTGCCGATGTTCCGATCACACATCTCTATGCCAGCCCGCTGGAGCGTACGATGGAAACCGCTCAGGCGATACAGCAGCACCATCCAACGCTCGATATCGTTCAGAATGTCGAACTGGGCGAAGTGCGCTACGGCGACTGGGAAGGCAAAGAGGTGCGCGCCCTTCAAAGTCGCAAGATGTGGCACGTCGTTCAGGAATATCCGTCGCGCGCTTACTTCCCCAACGGCGAAACCATGCGGGGGGTGCAGGTGCGCGCCGTCAACGAAGTTGAGCGGCTCGCCGCCGCCCACCCGCGCAGTCTGGTGGTCGTCGTCAGCCATGCCGACATCATCAAGATGGTCTTCGCGCATTTTCTGGGGATGCACCTGGATAATTTTCAGCGAATCGTTGTGTCGCCGGCGTCGATCAGCAGTCTGGCGCTCGGTTACGGGCGTCCTTACGTTGGCACGATCAACGATTGCGCCCACATTTCGCAGATAGAACGCGAGCGCAAAGCGGCACAGTCGGCGGAAAAGCAGCCGACGCCCTAAGAGTGAATTATGGCAAACGTCGAATTTGATTTGAACCCGGTGGATTTCATCACGGTCGGCACGGTCGGACCGAAAGGGCAGCGCGTCTTTCACCTGCAGGCAGGGAAGGGCGATCAGATCGTGTCGCTCATCATCGAAAAAGAGCAGGCGTGGGCGCTCAGCGAAGCCATCCGCGAACTGGTCGAAGACCTTGACCAGCGCTTCCCCGTGCTGGAAGAAGCCGATCTCAGCCAGTACAACATGGAACTGCGCGACCCCATCGAGCCGATGTTCCGCGTCGCGCAGATGGGGCTGGGCTACGACGAAGACCGCAGCATGGTCGTGCTGGTCGCGCAGGAACTGGTCATTCAGGATGAAGATGCCGATCCTGACCCTGACCTCATCGACCCCGATGCGGTGCAGCCTGGTGTCGTGCGGATGTGGTGCAGCCGTGACCAGATGCGCGCCCTGAGCAGCCACGCCACCGCGACTGTGCAAGCCGGACGCCCCGACCCCAAACAGAACGGGCGGTTAGTCTATTACTGGACATGAGGCGCTATGAGCGACAACGATCACAGTCGTCCGATTTCGTCTGAGCGCGTGCTGTCGGTACTGGAGCACGGCGAGATCGACAACGAATACGGGCTGCTGCGCTGGAGTTCAAACTACGCCTTTCTCATCTCGCTCATCCGCGAAGATGTCAGCCTGACCGCCGTCTACAAGCCGCAGCGCGGCGAGCGCCCGCTGTGGGATTTCCCTGATGGCACGCTCTGCTACCGCGAGACTGCCGCATTCCTCACTTCGCGCGAACTGGGCTGGGAGCTTGTGCCGCCCACCACCCTGCGCGAAGGACCACGCGGCTTAGGCTCCGTCCAGTTCTACGTTGAACATGACCCGGAGATCAACTACTTCTCGCTGGATGAGAGCTTCACCGGGCAGTTGATGCGCATGGCGGTGTTCGATTACCTGATCAACAATGCTGACCGTAAGGGCGGTCACTGCCTGCTCGACGCCACCGGACATATCTGGGGCATCGATCACGGCATCAGCTTCAATTCCGTCCACAAGCTGCGCACCGTCATCTGGGACTACGCTGGTCAGGACGTGCCGGACGACCTGCTTTCGGCGGTCGCTTGCCTGTTCGATGTGCTCGATAACCAGGACACCCCATACAGCAAGGCGATCCGCAAGCTGCTCGCCCCACAGGAGATCAAGGCGTTTCAGGCGCGGATTCGCTACATCCTCAAGCACAAGCGCTACCCCATGCCCGGACCCGGACCCAATTACCCCTGGCCCCCCGTCTGAACAAGTCCGCCTGATAGTTGTTGTGTTCTTAACAATTCGTTAAACTTTCGCTACAGGCGCGATAATGTTGCACCCGCACAATCGTCGCCGCACCGTTTCGAGACCCGGTTTATTGAGGAGGCAGAAGGATGTTGCGAAAGATATCTTTGCTGGTCATCGTCCTGTCGCTGTTGATTTCGGGGGCAGCGCTGGCGCAGGACGACTCGTTTAGCATCACCATTCTTCACACCAACGATACACATTCTCATCACGAACCGAACAACAGCGGCGACGGCGGCGCGGCGCGTCAGGCAGCGGTCGTCAACCAGATTCGTTCCGAAGTTGAAAACGTGCTGCTGCTCGACGGCGGTGACCGCTTCACTGGCACGCTGTTCCACCAGCAGTATCGCGGGCAGGACAGCGTTCAGATCATGAACGCCATCGGCTACGACGGCATGACCGTGGGCAACCACGAGTTCGACGACGGCGACGAAACCCTCGCCGCGTTTGTCGACGGCGTGGACTTCCCGGTCGTCACCGCTAACGTCGATTTCAGCGAATCGCCCGTGCTGGCGGGTAAAATTCCGCCTTACGCCATCCTCGACGTGAATGGGCAGCAGATCGGCATCATCGGGCTGGTCACGCCCGATACACCGGTGATTTCGTCGCCTGGCAAGGAACTGGTCTTCAACAGCGACCTCGTCGCGGTGACTCAGACGATGGTCGATGAGCTGACCGCGCAGGGCGTCAACAAGATCATCCTTGTCACGCACATTGGGCTGGACAGCGACCGGCTGGTCGCTGCCGGTACGCACGGCGTCGATATCATCGTCGGCGGGCACAGCCACACGCTGCTCGGCAACGCCTACGTCGCTTCGGTCGCCGAATACCCGGTGGTTGTTGAAGACACCGAAGGCGCGCCAGTCTACATCGTGCAGGCGGGGGAATATGATACGTACCTCGGACGCCTGAATGTCACGTTCGATGCCGATGGCGTGGTCACGGCGGCGGCGGGCGATACCATCTTCCTGTCGCACTATATCACGCCCGATCCCGAAGTCGAGACGATTATCGATACGCTCGCCGCGCCGATTGAAGAACTCAAGCAGACCCCGGTCGGCGAATCGGCGGTCTTCCTGGTTGGCGACCGTGCCGTCTGCCGCGTGGCGGAGTGCAACCTCGGCAACCTGATCACCGACGCCATGCGCGCGGAGACCGGCGCGCAGATCGCCATCACCAACGGCGGCGGCATCCGCAGCAGCGTCCCGGTTGGCGAGGCGACCCCCGAAGATTTGGCGCTGGCGGAACCGATGCAGGTCACGCTCGGCGACGTGCTGACAGTCTTCCCCTTCGGCAATCTGGTCAGCACCTTCGAGTTGACCGGCGCGGACGTGGTCGCGGCGCTGGAGAACGGCGTCTCGCAGGTCGAAGCCGGAGCCGGGCGCTTCCCGCAGGTTTCGGGCATTCGCTTTAGCTGGGACGGCAGCAAGGAAGCTGGCAGCCGTATCGTCAGCGTCGAAGTCATGGGCGAAGACGGCACCTACGCGCCGATTGATCCCGAAGCCACCTATACGCTTGTCAGCAACGACTTCATGCGGCGCGGCGGCGACGGCTACAGCGTTTTCAACGATAATGCCATCAACCCGTATGACTTCGGCAAGCCGCTGGATCAGGTCATGGCGGATTACATCGCCGCCAACAGCCCAATCGCGCCGGCGGTCGAAGGGCGCATCACCCGCGTCGACAGCTAGAATGTCGATGGTCGGGGCGAACCCGTGTGTTCGCCCATCTTGTATAGGCGTAGGGGCGCAGCGCGCTGCCCCCTGCGAGGTATCTATCACGGAGAGCCGCTTGCATGAGCGGCTCTTTACGTTTATTACGAATAGTTGCTCTTAAGATGATTATAGAAGACCGCGACAGGGGAGTCGAGCTTGGACGACGCGCGCGCATTACGACAGCAGGGAATTCAGGCGGCGAAAGCCGGGCAGAAAGAAGAAGCCCGTCAACTGCTTCAGCAGTCGATACGCATGGAGCCGGACAACGAGGCGGCGTGGCTGTGGCTCGCCAGCGTCGCCCGCGACAACCGCGAGCGCGTCTTCTGCCTGCAAAAGCTGCTGGAGATCAACCCGGAAAACGAGACCGCCCGCAAGGCGCTCGAAGCCGCGACCCCCGCGCCGACGCCGACCACCACCCAGACGGTCAAACGGCTGCCCAACGCGCCCGTGACACAAACCGCCTCGGCGCCGGCTGCCGCGCCCGCCGAAAATCTTATGAATCAGACGCCCGGCGTGCCTGTGCCGATGCCCGACCGCATCGCCGACGCCCAGAAGCAGGCAGACGCGCTAGTGCGCGCTTACCTCGCACCGACGCCAGCGAATGTCAAATGGGTGCATAAGACCGGTCGCCGCGCTGGCGAAGGCGATATCATCGTCTTTCGCGCCTACGTGATCGGCGCAACGCTGATCGCGCTGCTGGTGCTGGTCATCGCCGGCGTGGTGCTGGTTCAGACCAACGACGACGTGCGCGAAATCGTCCTCGGTCCCAGCCTGACGCCGACGCCGTCGCCCACCGTCACGCCGACCAACACGCCCGGCATCACGCCCACCGCTTCGGTAACGCCGCGCCTGACGCCGACGCCCAGCGCATCACCGCCGCCTAATCTGGCGGCAGCCAAGCCGCCGGCGCTGCCGCGCGCGACCGAAATCTACCCGGAAATTCTGGAACGCTCGGTCTACGAGGCGGCGCAGTTGGTCGAGCAGGGCGAAGTTGCCGTCGCGCTGCCCACGCTCGACCGGGAGCGCGAGCTGACCTTCGACACCCGCTTCGACGCCAACCCGTACTACTATCAAGCGATGGCGCTGCTCAGGCAGGGGCAGTTGAGCGACGCGCTCGACATCCTCGACGAAGCCAACGATCGCGTGGGCGAACGCCCCGATACGCTCAAAATTCAGCCGTTCATCGATTCCGGCTACGCGCAGGTTTACTGGGCGCTGGCGCAGCAGGCGAACCGCATCGGCAATCCGGTTGGCGCGCAGGAAGCGCTTGACCAGATGATTACACACGCGCAGGCGTCGATTCAGGGCGACCGCCGGCTGGTGATCCCCTATGTGCTGCTCTCGCGGGCTTTCACCGACCAGCGGCGCTACAGCGATGCGCTCGAAATTCTGAACCAGGGCTTGAACGCGCCCGAACTGATCAGCAATACTGACCTGATCATGGCGAAGGCGCAGGTCTACTTCAGCGAGCGCGATTTCGAGCAGGCGCTGTATCAGATATACCTTGCGCTTTATATCGATCCGTCGGTCGAAGCGGCGTACCAGATGAAGATTCGCATCGCCATGACGCGCAACCGTCCCGGCGACGCCGTGCTCGCCTCGGAGGACTACCTGTTCTACTACCCCGGCAGCACGACCGCCTGGCGGCTGCTGGGCGAGGCGCGCGAAGCCGAGAATAAAGATGATCTCGCGCTGGTCGCCTACACGCAGGGTTTGAACGGCGGCGGAACCGATGCCGATTGTCAGGCGATGCTGGAAAGCCGCGCGCAGATTCTCCATCGCCAGCGGCGCTTCACCCTCGCGCTTGCCGACTACAGCCGTCTGTTCGAGATCACCGGCGACCGGCGCGTGCAGGGCTTACGGATGCAGGAAGCTTTCGCCGCCGGGGATTATGGTCAGGCGCTCGACGATGCGACCGTGCTTAGCGGGCGCGGCGCAGTCGGCGAGGGGATTGTCAATCTGGTGCGCGGCGCGTCAATGATCGAGCAGGCGCGGCCCGACGACCGCTCGACGCTGGAGCAGGCGACGTCGTACCTGAATCAGGCGCTTGTGACCGCCGAAATCGCCTCGACCGCCTGGCGCGGCACTGCGAACGAATATTTGGCGCGGGCGCAGCTTGCGCTGGGCGACGAGCAGGCGGCGCTGGATGCGATGAATCTGGAGCTTGGGGTGAGCGAGACCGGCTCCCGGCATTACTGGCGCGGGCGCATCTACGAGGCGCTCGGCGACGAGCAGGGTGCGATCAGCGATTACGAATGGGTGCTGGCGTGGAGCGAGATTTTCCCGTATCCGTTCCGCATCGACGCGCAGGATCGGCTCAGCGATTTGCTCGGCTGAAAAAACCCTTAACGCAAAGACGCGAAGGGAAAGAGAAAGCCGCAAAGGGTTGATATTGAA
>JADLHH010000024.1 GCA_020848855.1 Anaerolineae bacterium
CGCAGGATCGGCTGAACGTGGTGATCAGCGACTCCCCGATTGGCGCGGTCGATTTGAGCAGCATCCACGCCGGGAACAATAACGGTTACCAGGCGGAGTGGACTATCGCGAATCTGCCCGAAGACAATGCGCTGGATTCGGTCAATCTAATCCTGCTGACCGATGTCGACTCCGGCGCGATTGGCAGCGGGCAGTACCAAACGCTCACCGACTGGATCGCGTCCGGCGGGCATCTGATCGTCACCGGCGGGCAGAACTGGCAGGCGACCGCCGCCGGGGTCGCCGATCTACTGCCGCTGACGCCGTCCGGCAGCCGCGAGATCGGCGGGCTTCAGCCGCTGGCGGATTGGCTGCGCGCCGACGCCGACCTGAGCGCCCAGACGGTGGTCGCCACCGGCACGCTGACGGCGGACGCGCAGGTGTTCGCCGCCGCCGCCGACGGCACGCCGCTGCTCGTAAGGCGGACATACGGCGCGGGCGTGATCGATTACCTCACCGCCGACCCGAACAACGCGCCGCTGCGCGGCTGGGATGGCTTGCGCGATCTGTGGTTCACGCTGGTGACGACCAGCAGCCCCAATCCCGGCTGGGCGAACGGCTTCGTCGACTGGGAAGCGGCGGCGCGGGCGACCGAAATTCTGCCCGGCTACGACCCGCTGCCCGACATCCTGCCGCTGTTCGCGTTTCTGGGGCTGTATATCGCGCTGGTCGGTCCCGCCAACTATCTGCTGCTCAACCGCATCAACCGGCGGGAGTGGGCATGGGTGACGATCCCGGCGCTGATTCTGGTGTTCAGCGTGCTGTCGTACGTGCTGGGCTTCAACCTGCGCGGCAACGAAGTCACGCTCAACCGGCTGGCGGTCGTGCACTCGTGGGAGGATAGCGAGCGGGCGCGGGTCGACGAATTGATCGGCTTGCTGTCGCCCCGGCGCTCGCAATACACCCTGTCCAGCGACGACAACATCAGCTTGCGCCCGATCCCGCGCCCGCTGCAGGCGTCGGGCATCCTCGCCCGCAACACGCAAGCGAGTGTGGATATCCGCGAGAGCGCCCAGTTCGAGGCGAAAGATTTCAACGTCGATGCCAGCTTCGTCGCCGGGTTCCACCTGAACGGCATGATCGACAAACCGGCGATCAGCGGGCAAGCGTCGATTGCCGACGACCTGATCGACGGGCAGCAGACCGTGCGCGGCTCGGTACGCAACGACAGCGACATGACGTTGACCGACCCGGTGATCCTGGCGCGCGGAATCGCGCTGCACCTCGAACAGCCGCTCGCGCCGGGCGACGTTGCCAGCTTCGACCTGACGCTGACCGGCGACAGCCCGCCCGCCCCGGTGCTGCGCACCCCGGTTTCGACCAACTCGTTTTTCAACTTCCGCACCAACGCTAACACCGCCAAGCAGAGCGTGATCGATATTCTGGGGACGGATCGGTTTGCTCAGAACCTTAACCGGATTCCGTTCAGCGATTCGGCGGCGCAGCAGGCGGATCGGCGCAGCCAGTATTTCCTGACTTCGTTCATCGACGATTACTACGGCACGAGCGGGCGCGGCGACCGCGTCTATTTCGCCGGGTGGACGGACAGCACACCGCTGACCATCGACATGACCGGCGCAGCCTGGAATTCGCAGGACATGACTCTGTACCTGGTCGAGTTGCACAACGAGCGCGTCGCGCCCATGAGCGGCAGCGTCACCATCGCGCCCGACCAGTTCACGTGGGTCGTGCAGGAATATCTCGGCTTGACCGACATTTCGCCCATCAACGTGCAGATGCAGCCCGGCGAGCAGGTCATCTTCCGGTTCACGCCGCTGCCGGACGCCGTGCTGGGACAGGTGCAGGCGCTCAACATCGTCGCCAGCAACATCAGCACCGCCGGGCGCGACATGCCGGTGTACCTGTGGAACTGGCAGACCCACGACTGGGAAAGCGTCGATCTCAGCGACGAGCAGGTGGTCGTCAACGACCCGCAGCGCTTCCTCGGTCCGCAGAACGCCGTGCAGGTGCGGCTGCTCGCCGACGACATCGGCGGCTACGTGCGCGTCACGCGCATCGGCGTTACACAGACCGGGACGTTTTGAGGAGACTCATCCACAGGTTCACTGGTGAGCGATAATTGAACATAAAGCGGCACAGGTGGTTATACTATCTATAGTGCAGGATGCTGGTAGAGAGCAGGCACGATGGCTGAGTTGATTATCGAAACGCGCGACCTGGTCAAGAAGTTCGGCAAGTTCACGGCGGTGGACGGGCTGTCGCTGGCTGTGCCCGCCGGGTCGATTTACGGCTTCGTGGGACCGAACGGCGCGGGCAAGACTACGACCATGCGCAGGTTGACCACCCTCACGCGCCCAACGAGCGGTGAGGCATGGGTTGCCGGGCACTCGGTCACCGGGGAGCCGCGCGCCGTGCGCCGCGCCATCGGCTACATGCCCGACGAATTCGGCGTGTACGACGACATGCGTGTGTGGGAATACCTCGACTTCTTCGCCGCCTGCTACGACATCCCCGAAAACGAACGCCGCCGCCTGATCGACGACCTGCTCGAACTGGTCGACCTGACGCACCGGCGCGACGATATGGTCGACAAGCTGAGCCGGGGCATGAAGCAGCGGCTGTCGCTGGCGCGCACGCTCGCCCACGACCCGTCGGTGCTGATCCTCGACGAACCCGCGTCGGGACTCGATCCGCGTGCCCGTGTCGAAATCCGCGAGCTGCTGGTCGCACTCGCCAGAATGGGTAAGACGATCTTCTTCTCGACGCACATCCTCGCCGACGTGAGCGAAATCTGCACGCACATCGGCATTGTCGAAGCCGGGCAGATGATCGCCCAGGGCAGCATGGAAGACATGCGCGCCCAGCTTCAGCCGCACCGCGAGATCACCGTGACGCTGCGCGACATGGAGTCGGTCAATGCCATCAAGGAAGTCATCCGGGGCACGCCCGACGTGCTTGGCGTGACCGAACTGGAGCCACGCGGCGGGCGCTTCCGCGTGCGCATCGACTTCACGGGCGACGATAACGGCGTCGCCGAACTGAACGCCAAAATTACCCGCGCCAATATCGCCATTCTCGGTTTCGCCGAGGAAACCAAAGACCTCGAAGCGATGTTCATGCGCGTGACGAAAGGAATCGTTTCATAGCAGCCGTCCAGTCGAACGCGGCGCCCGTTCAGCGCTGGCTGCGCACCCCTCACCGCACGCTGTGGATCGCGTTTGCCGTGCTGTGCGGCTCCCTGTTGATCGATCTTGCCGTGTACGTGCCGTCCCATCGCTCAACCTCGCTGGTGATCTTAGCAGCGGCGGCGGCGCTGGCAGCGTTGGGCGGGATGGCTGCCGCCGGGATAGTTGCGTTTCGCCTGAGCGCGGAATCGACGGAGCGGCTGCGCGCGGGTGCTGACCGCTGGCGCGGCGTGTCTATCGGCGGAGCGCTGCTGGTGCTGTTCATTTTCGGGCTGGAGATGCGCCCGGAATGGGTCTACGCGCACATCGCGCTGACGTTGGGCGCGGGTTTCGCGCTCGGCTACGACCTGCTGTACGCCGATTCGCGCCCGATCCCGCGCGCATGGCTCGCCGCTGCCGGGGTGATCGCCATCGGCGCGACGGCGATTCGCGTCTACGGGCTGGCAGTCTACCCGACGGCTCAGGTCACAGACGAAGGCGGGCTGCTGGCCTGGGTCGTGGGCTACATCAAGACCGGGCATTTCAGCGATTACCTGATGTACTACGGCGGTCACGACGTGCAGCGCTACTACCTGCCGATGGCATGGTGGATGCAGATCGTCGGCATCGGCTGGTGGCAGGGGCGGCTGTACAACCTGATCATGACGCTGCCGCTGATCGTCCTGACGAGCCTGGCGGCGCGCAGCCTGTTCGGGCGCGCGGCGGGCTGGATGACGGCGGCATTCCTGTTCGTGAGCGCGGTGGTGATGGTCGGCGTGCGCCTGCGGCACGACATCGGCTTGGGCGTGGCAATCGCCGCGTCGCTGTGGGCGTACAGCGAGGCGCTCCGGCGCGACAGCAAGCCGTTTCACTTCGCCGCCGGGGCGCTGATGGGCTTGGGCTGGTTCGGACATTACCACGCCACCGGCTTCGGCGTGGCGCTGGCGCTCGGCTTGTACCTGCCCCGCTACGTTCAGCGGGCGCGGCAGGGAAACTGGCGACCGGAGACCGGCTTCATCCTGTACGGACTCGGCGGGCTGGTCGGCGCGGGAATTGTGGTCGTGTTTCAGATTCTGCCCGACCTGCAGGGCTTTCTGGCGACCCGCGAACTGCGCAATCCGCTCGATCTGGCGACCTACGCCCGTTCGATGCTCGGACATATCGGCAGCATCGCCAGCCATTCGCAGCTTGAGCTGATCCTGATCGGCGCGGGGCTGGTCGCAGCATTCTGGCGGCGGCGCGCCAACGATCTATCGCTCGCGCTGACGGTGGTGCTGGCGCATCTCGCGCTGGGGCTGATGGCGGTCGATACGTGGGATCACTACCCGATGCCGCTGACGCCGCTGTACGCGATGCTGGTCGCGGCGCTGTTCACCGACGGGCTGCGGCGTATTCCAGCGCCGCGTACCGAGTTCCGGCAGGCGACGGCGTTCACCTTCGCGGCGTTCGCGGCGGTCTGCCTCGGCTGGACGACCACCACGCCGCTGACGTATCTGCTCAAGGGCGGCTCGGTCGCGCCGCAGCCACCGCCCGCCGCCGCTTACGTGATCGACCACTACGACCCGGCGACGACGCTGGTCACCGCCGAGCATTACTACTACCTGTTCCTGTGGGACTACCGCTTCGCCTCGGTTATGTCGCCTGACCTGATGCCGCGCGACCGCTACGCCGAATTCGGCTCGAAAGCAGCGGTGTGGGATTCAATCGCGCCGGACGTGGTGATTATCGACCGAAACTTATCCACCTGCTGCGTCGCGCCGATCATGACGACGGACTATCTCGACTCGCGCGGCTATCACGAAGTCGCGGAATTTGAAGGCGAACGTTATCCGGTTCTGGTTTATGCAAAAGGTGGGGGAGCATGATCCAATCGACAACGCTAGACGCCATTGGCAATACGCCGGTCGTGCGGCTGAACAAGATCGCCCCGCCGGGCAGCGCGGACGTGCTGGTCAAGCTGGAATACTACAACCCGACCGGGTCGTACAAGGACCGCATGGCGAAGGCGATGATCGAATATGCCGAGCAGCGCGGCGACCTGAAGCCGGGCATGACGGTGGTCGAATATACCGGCGGCAGCACCGGCTCGTCGCTGGCGTTCGTGTGCGCCGTCAAGGGCTATCGCTTCAAGGTGGTGTCGTCGAACGCCTTCGCGCAGGAGAAGCTGAAGACTATGCAAGCCTTCGGCGCCGATTTGACCATCGTGCGCAGCGAGAGCGGCTTGATCACGCCCGACCTGATCCCGCGCATGATCGAGGTGGCACGCGGGCTTGCACAGGAGCCGAATACGTACTGGACGGATCAGTTCAACAACCGCGACATGCTCAGGGGGTATCACGATATCGGCAGGGAGCTGCTCGCGCAGATTACCGCGCCGATTGACGTATTCTGCGGCGCGGTCGGCACCGCAGGGATGCTGATCGGCACGGCGCAGGCGCTCAAAGCCGGGGACGACAGGATTCGCATCGTCGCCTTCGAGCCAGCAGCCTCACCCTTGATCTCCGAGGGGCAAGCCGGGACACACCACGTCGAGGGCATCGGCACGAGCTTTGTGCCGCCGCTGTACGACCGGGCGCTGGTGAACGACGTGCGCGCCATCGACGAAGCCGAAGCCCGCGCGATGACGCGGCGGTTGGCGCGCGAGGAAGGCATCTTCACCGGCATTTCGAGCGGGCTGAACGTGGTCGGCGCGCTGCAACTGGCGCGGGAACTGGGCAGCGGGCACACGGTCGTTACCGTCGCGGTCGACAGCGGGCTAAAATATCTGGCGGGCGACTTGTACGAGTTTTGAACTCCACCGTTGTATTAACCGTGAAGCAAGTAGCAGCATACAGGTTCTCACCGATGACCGACTCCCTCTCAATCGAAGCCCTCTCCCCCCGCGAGCAGCTACTCGAACGCGCGGCGGGGATTTTGCAGCGCGGCGCGCTGGCGAACGCCGTAATCGCCGCCGCGAGCATGATCCTGGGGCTGGTCGCCGGGCTGCACCTCATCCCGAACCTGTTCGACATTCTCCAGGGCATCCTGCTGGCGCGCTTCCCCGGCGCGGCGGACGCAGCGGTGGCGGTCGTCATTCTGTTGGCGCTGCTCAACGTGAGCCTGCTGCTGGTGGTGATGGTCGGCGTGCTGGCGCGCGAAATCTGGGCGATTCCGGGGCTGGTGGTGCTGATCGTCGCCAATATCGCCGGGCTGGTGCTGCTGGACTTCACGCCGGCGGTAGTGACGGTCGCGTTCGCGGCGTGGGGAATCGCCGCCGTGCGGGTGGACATGCAGGCGTTCCGCGTGAACCCGGTGATGCTGAAGGAACTGCGCGGGCGGATGCGCGGGGTGCGCGCCTTCGCCGTGATGACGGTCTATCTGGGGCTGATGAGCGGCTTCACGCTGCTGCTGTATCTGGTGTACAGCTCGTTCGCGCGCACCGGCGGCTCGGCGGCAGCGGGCGAAATCGGGCGGGTGCTGTTTCTGGGCGTGGTGGGCATCGAGCTGCTGCTGATCGTATTCATCGCGCCGGCTTTCACCGCCGGGGCGATCACCGGGGAGCGTGAGCGGCAGACCTACGACCTGCTGCAAACGACGCTGCTGGCGACGCCCTCGTTCGTGATCGGCAAGCTGGAATCGGCGCTGGGCTACATCCTGCTGCTGCTGCTGTCCGGCATCCCGCTGCAAAGTATCGCCTTCCTGTTCGGCGGGGTGACCGAGCTTGAGCTGGCGCTGTCGTTCGTCATCCTGCTGATCACGGCAATCGCGCTGGGCACGGTTGGCATTTATTTCTCGGCGGCAATGCCGCGCACGCTGATCGCCAGCGTGCGCTCGTACAGCGTGATTCTGGGGGCGATGTTCATCGCGCCGGTGGTGCTCGCCGCCATCCTCAACCTGATCAACGAGCTGCTGTTTACGAGCGGGGGCGCGATTGTGTCGCCGGTGCTGGAGACGATCCTGCGCTATGTCGACCTGCTGCTCACCAGCGTCAACCCGATCGCGGCGGGGCTGGCGTCGCAGGATATCCTGGTGAATCAGCGGGTGCTGGGGTTCTGGTCGTATACGCTGCGCAGCGACGGCAGCACGATTCCGATGGTCTCGCCGTGGATCACGTTCATCATCATCTATCTGGCGATCTCGGCGGTGCTGGTCGTGCTGACGATTCGCCAGACGCGGCAAAATGCCCAGTAATCCTGTTTTGGGCGTATGATCGAGATATATACCCACCTGGCAACAAAGGATACGCGGTCGCATGGGTATCACGGTGAAATGGGACGATCAGGAGCAGACGATTCTGGTCATGGAGTTCACGGGACACTGGACGCTGGACGAGCTTCGGCAGGTCGGCATGGATGCGCTGCTGATGCTGCGCACGGTGAGCCACCCGGTATACGTCGTGAGCGATTTTCTGGAGAGCACGGGTGTACCGTCCGGGGTGCTGTGGCAGGCGCGCGACCTGCACCAACTGCGCCCGTCGAACTGGGAAGCCGGCATTACCGTCAGCAACGACGCCTATGCCCGCGACCTGCTCGGGCTGTTCGGCGACGTGTACATGGGAACACGCCGCGACCGGCTGTATACCGTCGGCAGCCGCGAGGAAGCCATCAACCTGATTAACGGTCTGAAGCGGGAGAAACGGACACCTTAATGGCGACTCAGGTCATGTTCCAGGAGCATCACGACGCCCTGACCGGGATGGTCAGGCGCTGGGATCGACGCCTGCGGCTGAGCCAGACGATCCTCTGGCTGCCGCGCAGCCTGCTGCCCGGTCTGGCGGTGAGCATCGTCCTGGCGGTGGTCTCGCGGATGCGTCCCTGGCTCATGCCCCAGCAGATCGCGCTGGTCGCCGGCGCGCTGGTCACGCTCGGCGTGGTGGGGTTCGCACTGGCAGTCTGGCTGTGGCGGCGACCGTCGCTCACGTCGGCGCGGCGTTTCGACGTAGAGTTCCGCCTCAGCGAGCGCGTCTCGACGGCGCTCGAACTGACGCTGGGGACGATCCACGCCAGCGAAGAACTGGCGCTGCGCCAGCTTGAGGACGCGCGCAGCCGCGCCAGCGCGGTACACGCCAGTGAGCACATCCCACTAACGGTGAACCGGCGCGACTGGGTGATCGCAGTCGTGCTGGCGGGGGTGCTGGCGCTACTCCTGCTCCTGCCCAACCCGCAGGCGGACGTGCTGGCGGCGGCTTCGGAGCAGCGTTCGGCTATCGACAATGCCGCCGACCAGGTGCGCGAGGCAATGCAGGATGTCGCCTCGGATACCTCGCTCGGCAACGAGGAACGCCAGACGCTGCTGGAACAGCTCCAGACGACGGTGAACACGCTCGAACAGCCAAATATCTCGCGGGAAGAAGCCTTCGCCGCGCTGTCGGACTCGCAGTCCAACCTGCAAGCCAGCAGCGACGAACTCAACCGGCGGTCGAGCCTGAGCCAGTCGGCGCTGCAGCAGGCTGCCGACGCGCTGCGACAGGCTTCGCAGCAGTCGGGCAGCCCGTCGGACAGCAGCGGGCAGCCGACCGGGGCTATGGAGCAGGTTACGCAGAACCTCGACCAGCTTGCCGAAAACGCCCGCCAGATGACCGAAGCCGAACGCCAGCAGGCAGCGCAGGCGCTCCAGAACGCCGCCCAATCGCTGCAGAACAGCAACCCGCAGGCGGCGCAAAACCTGAACGACGCCGCCCAGCAAATGCAGCAGCAGAACCTGAATCAGCAGCAGCTACAGCAGGCGCTCGAACAGGCGCAGCAGCAAATGCAGCAGCAGAGCCAGCAGGCGCAGCAACAGCAGCAGTCGGCGCAGAACATGAACGACGCAGCGCAGCAGATGCAGCAGTCCGCCTCGCAGGTCAGCCAGCAGGCGCAGCAACAGCAGCAAAACCAGCAGGCACAGCAGCAGCAGAACGGCAATCAGTCCGACCAGAACCAGCAGGGGCAGCAAAACCAGCCCGGCGACCAGCAAAGCCAGCAGAATCAGCAGCAGGGCGAGCAGGGTCAGCAGGGCGAACCCGGCTCGCCGCAGTCGGCGCAGCAGGGAAACCAGAACTCGGCGGAAGCGCAGTCCCAGCAGGATATTCCCGGTCAGGGGCAGCAGCAGAGCGAAGAGTCGACCACGTCGCAGCAGGCGCAGTCGCTCAGCGCGGGCAGTCAGCCGGGCGACCAGCAGCAGAGCGACAGCCAAAGTATGCAGCAGCAGCGGTCACAGGCGCTCAACCAGCCGAGCAATAACCCCGAAGGTCAGGGTGAGGGCGAATTCGAGGCGGTCAACGTGCCGCGGCGCATCGGGAATCAGGCGAACGACGGCAGCAACGTCCAGCTTGACCCCGACGCCAGCAACGCGCCGGTACAGGAAGGCGACTTCTCCGAAAACCCAACCGGACAGGTGACCATCCCATACAATCAGGTGTTCAGCGACTATGCCAATTCCGCCAACGAGGCGCTCGAAAGTGACTACGTACCGCTCGGCTTGCGCGACGTGGTGCGCGACTACTTCACCTCGCTCGAACCGAGGCGCTGAAATAACCCGCAAGATAATACTTGAAATTCGCTTCAGCCTAAAAGCCAGAGAGAATTGAAGGAGATTATCAAATGGAAACGACCGTGAAGAAACCTCGTGTTCTTGGGCTTGTCCTCGTGTTTCTACTGCGAGGCGCAGTCATGCTCTATCTCTC
>JADLHH010000025.1 GCA_020848855.1 Anaerolineae bacterium
GTACGGCGTCGCCCTGCTCGCGCCGCTGTTCATCGGCGACCAGATCAGCCGGATCGACTTCGGTAGCTCGCTGCTGCCGCCGTCGCTGGCAGCGGGCGGGCACATTCTGGGCACGGACACGCTGGGGCGCGACTTATTCCTGCGCATCCTGTTCGCCGCTCGAATCTCGTTGTTTATCTCCGCTACTGTCGTCATCGGCTCCAGTCTTCTGGGCGTGCTGCTGGGGATCGTCGCGGGGTACTACGGCGGCAGGCTGGACGAAATCATCATGCGCCTGATCGACCTGATGATGGCGTTCCCCGGCTTGCTGCTGGTGCTGGTGATCGTGTTCATCGCCGGCAACGGCATCGACAAGATGATTATCGTGCTGGTTGTGACCGGCTGGACGGGCTATGCCCGCGTCGTCCGCGCCGAAACCATGCGCCTGCGCGAATACGCTTATATCGAATCGGCGCGCGCCATCGGCAGCCGGAACATTCGCATCATCTTCCGGCACATCCTGCCCAACCTGCTGAGCGTGATGGCGACTCTGTCGGCGCTGGGGGTCGTCGGCGTCATCATGACCGAATCCGGCTTGAGCTTTCTGGGGATGGGCATTCAGCCGCCGGATATTTCGTGGGGACTGCTCGTCGCCGACGGGCGTGGTTATCTGACGCAGGCATGGTGGCTGGCGGTGTTTCCCGGCGCAGCCATCTTCCTGACGAGTATGGCGTACAGCCTGCTTGCCGACTGGCTCAGCGTGATCGTCGACCCCGTTCAGCGCGCGCGCCTGATGGCAGCGACGCATCAACCGAGCCGCTGGCGGAAGGCAAGCATCGCGCCGGTGCTTCAGAAGGAAGGTTAACTTGTACTCACCAAAGTTTGGCACGACTCTGCCGTATGAACTTGGCTCTGGCCCGCACCTGTTCACGGACTGGCGTTACGTGCGACCGGGGCAGGTGCGCTGGGAAGGGGCAGCCGGGCAGGACATCAGCCTGTTCGCCACCGAAGGCGTGACGGACGCGGTTCGGGCGCAGCTTCTGGATGTGCCCAGCGGGATTCGGCTGGTGACGCAGCCGGCGCAGCGGGTGGGTCCGCTGGTCAGCCCCGACAAGCCGTGGGAGCATACGGTTTTCTGGCCCACCCTGTTGTACGACGAAGGCAAATATCGCCTGTGGTACGAAGCCGTGCCCGGCACTTACTGGCAGACTGCCGCGACTGGCGACGGCGCGGCGCGCAGCCCCGGATGGGGCGACCTGCTGTGCTATGCCGAGTCCGACGATCTCGAACACTGGACGAAGCCCGAACTCGGCATTCTGGATTACGAGGGGCAGCCGACCAACATCGTCTTTGGCGGCGCGCTCACGCCGGAGACCGGGCTGCACGGTGCGGCGATCTTCCGCGATCCGAGCGCCGCGCCGGATGCCCGCTACAAGCTGATGTACATGGGCAAAGTGCCGCCCGACCAGCAGGCGCGCGTTGACCTGACCGACCCGATGGCGCGCTATTACAAGAGCGCCATGTACGGCGCGGTTTCGCCGGACGGCTTGCACTGGACGGCGCTGCCCGAACCGATCATGCTGGTCAACAGCGACACCGGCAACACGGTGGATTACGACCCCGCGCTGCAGAAGTACGTCGGTTATTTCCGCATGTGGTTCTACGGGCGGCGGGCGATTGGTCGTGCCGAAACCGACGACTTCGCCCATTGGTCGCTGCCGGAGCCGATCCTGTGGACGGGCGCGGATTATCCGCCCGACGTTGACCTGTACACCAACGCCCACAGCCTTTACCCCGGCACGACCGACCAGCACCTGATTTTCACTGCGTGGTATCGGCGCGGCACGGATACCACCACCGTGCATCTAGCGGGCAGCCAGGAAGGGCGGCTGTGGTCGCGCATCCCTGGCGCGCCGGTTCTCGATACGCAGGCGGACGGCGCATGGGATGGCGGCTGCCTGTTCGTCGGCAAGGGGCTGGTTCCAGTGGGGGGCGACCGCGTCGCCGCGCCTTACGTCGCCTATCGCGTCCCGCATAAATTCCCTCGCAGCATGATCCTCGGCGAAATTGGGCTGGCAAGCTGGCAGTCCGAGCGGATCGTTGCGCTGCAAGCCGACGAGCGCGGGCAGTTCACGACCCCGCCGCTGATTTTTAACGGACGTGAGCTTCACCTGAACCTGCTTACCGCTCGCGCCGGGCACGTGAAGGTCGAGGTCGCAGCGGCGGAAGACCCGATTCGCCCGGTTCCGACGCAGGCGGGCAGCCCGTTTGACGGATTCAGCTTTGTCGACTGTGATCCGATTGTTGGCAATCACGGGCGGGCGACGGTGACGTGGCGCGGGCAGGGCGATCTCAGCGCCTATGCGGGGAAACCGGTCGTGCTGCGCTTCCAGTTGTACGCCGCCAAACTCTTTGCCTTTACGTTCGCCTGAGCCGGGGATATGTCGATGCCTATGTGGGACACGATCATCCACAGCGGAATATTCGCCAAGGTGCTGGACGATTTTCGCGCCCGGCTGCCGGACGCGGGCTTTCATCTGCTGCACGAACACGCGCCGCTCTCCACCGAGGAACTGCACGCGCTGGCGCCGAAAGCGGAAGTCGTCTTTGGACCGGGGCAGGGGATGGACGCCGGATTCTTCAGCCGGGCGAGCCGTTTGAAAGTGGTGTCGCTGGTCTCCAGCGGTCCCGAACCGGTCGACGTGACCGCCGCGACCCGCAGCGGCGTGGTGATCACGCATACGCCGGAGCCGATCGCCGAAGCCGTTGCCGATCTGACGTGGGGTTTATTGCTGGGGGCTGCGCGGCGCATCCCGCAGCGTTACCACCGCCTGAAATATGAGCATTACCCCGACACCGAACTGGGGATGCAGGTGTACGGCAAGACACTCGGAATTGTGGGCTTGGGCTTCATCGGCAAGGCGGTCGCGCGGCGGGCGCAGGGGTTCGCCATGCGCCTGCTGGCGTGGAGCGAGGACGAATACTGGGACGCCGACTTCGCCGCGCGCCACGACATCCAGCGAGCCAGCCTGCACGACCTGCTGCGGCAGAGCAATTTCGTCAGCCTGCACATGCGCGCCACGCCGCTGACTCACCGTTTCATCGGCGCGGACGAGCTGGCGCTGATGAAACGCGAAGCCATTCTGATCAACACCGCCCGCGCCGAGCTGGTCGACGAGCAGGCGCTGTACGATGCGCTTCAGCGCGGCGTGCTGGCGGGCGCGGCGACCGACGTGAACAGCGATTACGGGCGTCGCAGCCCGCTGCTGGATTTGCCCAACGTGATCTGCACGCCGCATATCGGCGGGCGCAGCCGCGAAACCGCGCTGGAACAGGTCGAGCAGGCGCTGGTGAATGCGCGCGGAGTCATGAACGGCGAGCGCCCGGCGCGGGTCATCAACCCGGAAGTGTACGACAACAGCCTGCCCCCGGATGATCAGGAAGCCGTCCATGAAAATCACTGACGGTGAAGCGCTGCCGGTGCAGGCGCCGGGGCGCACTCTGGTGGTCATCCTCGTCTCCACCGACGCGGGCATTACCGGCGTGGGCGAAGCCGGTTTGCAGCGCCGCCCGCAGGCGATTGTCGGGCTGGTCGAGCATCTGAAGCGCTGGCTGGTCGGCGAAGACCCGCATCGCATCGAATACCTGTGGCAGCGCATGTTTCGCGGCGGCTTCTACCCCGGCGACCGGCTTCTGGGGTCGGCGATTGCCGGGATCGACATCGCGTTGTGGGACATTCTCGGTCAGTCGCTGAACGTGCCGGTGTATCAGCTTCTCGGCGGGCGCGTGCGCGATCACGTTGACTGCTTTCTGAACACGGCGTATCTGCCAAGCGACAGCAGCGCCGACAAAGACATGTCGCGCCTGATCTCGGCGGGCACACCGGAAGCCGCCGCCCGGCGCGCCGAACAGGCGCTGGCTGCCGGGCAGCGCTATTTTCGGCTCGCCCCGCCCACCGGCGCGGGCGCGACCTTCGATGCGCGACAGGCGGTGCGCGCGCTCCTGAGCCAGCTTCGCGCCGTCCGCGAGGCGGTGGGCGACAAACTGGAACTCATGGTTGATTTGCACACGCGGCTTTCGCCCAACGAGGCGGCGTGGTTCTGCGCCGAAGCCGAGCCGCTCAACCTGTACGTGGTCGAAGACCCGATTCGCTCCGAACATCCCGTCGCCTACCGCTGGCTACGCCAGCAGACTCGTCTACCGCTGGCGGCGGGCGAGCAGTGGGCGAACAAGTGGGAATTCCAGCGGGCGATTGAGGAACGCTGGATCGATTACGCGCGGGTTGACGTGTGCATCGCCGGTGGCATCAGTGAAGCCCGCAAGATCGCCGCCACCGCCGAAACCCATCTGGTTCAGATGCTGTTTCACAACCCGCTCGGACCGATCTGCACGGCAGCGTCACTGCATCTCGATCTGGCGCTGGACAACGCCGGACCACAGGAAGTGCTGTTCGACCCCAACACGCTGCTGCCGGACGTGTTCGAGTGCGCCTTCACCCTGCAGGGAACGCGCCTGACCGTGCCGGATGCGCCGGGGATTGGCGTGCGCGTCAACCGGGAAGCCGCCTTGCGCTACCCAGCAGTTTTTTCGGAACCGCCCCATCTTCATCGCACGGACGGGAGCTTCACCAATTACTGATCGTGTTCAGAAAGCGCGGGGAACCCATGAGCAAATCATTCGCAGGCATTATCGTCCCGATTGTCACTCCGTTTGACGAGCGCGAAAACTTCGACCCAGCGGCGCTCGGCACACTGATCGAATTTCTGCTGAGCAGCGGGGTTCACGGCATTTTTCCAATCGGGAGCGTGGGCGAGTTCTACGCGCTGGACACCGACGAGATCAAGGCGATCATCCGCGCGACCGTGCGGACGGTGAACGGTCGCGTGCCCGTGATAGCCGGGACAGGCGCTGTCGATACGCGGCGTTCGATCCTGCTGAGCCAGTATGCCCAGGAAGCGGGCGCGGACGCCGTGACGATCCTCACGCCGTTTTACATTCAGCCGAACGAGGACGAGTTATTCCGGCATTACTCGGAAATCCTGAAAGCGGTGTCGATCCCGGTGCTCGGCTATTCGAATCCCGGTCGTTCCGGCGGCATTTCGCTCACGCCGGCGCTGGTGCGGCGGCTCGCGGAGCAGTACGCGCATTTTGCCGGGATGAAGGACAGCAGCGGGAATATTGCGCTCCTGAAGGAATACATACGCGCCGCATCGCCGGATTTCGCCGTCTTCACCGGGATGGACTCGATCATCTTCGAAGCAGTGGTCGACGGCGCGCGCGGCGCGGTCTGCGGGCTGGCAAATTTCGCGCCCCGGCTTGCCGTCGAGGTATACGACCTGACGCGCAGCGGCGATTACGACGCTGCCCGAATCGCTCAGGCAAAACTGGAGCGCCTGCGCGCCACCTACAGCCTGGGGACGTTTCCGGCGGTCACAAAAGCCGCTGCCCGAATGGTGGGGCTGCCGGTCGGCGCAACGCGGCTGCCGGTTGGCGCGCCTGGCTCCGAAGTCGAAGCCCGCCTGCGCGCTGCGCTGGTCGAGGTTCTGGGCGCAGAGGCGCTCGATCAACCGTATCGGGCGCAGACGAGCTGAAAATGATGACAGCCGGGCGGCAGGAAATAGGCGATGCTGCCGCAGCGTCTAGTATCCACAACCCGGCACGGCGTTTATCTTCACCCACAGGGAGTCGCTCATGATCAGCACCACTGATATTTCCGGCTACGTGGCAGACCTGCTGCGCGATGCCATACCGTCCGACACGACCTTCGACGTGATCAGCCCGATTGACGGCAGCCTGATCGCCTCGGTTCCCGACTGTGGGGAAGCGCAAGCGCGGCAGGCGCTCGACCAATCGGAGCGGGCGTTCGAGACGTGGAAGCGGACGACGGCTTACGAGCGTGCGGCGGTGATGAAGCGCTGGCACACGCTGATCGCCGAGCATGAAGCGGCGCTTGCCCACCTGATGACCCTCGAAATGGGCAAGCCGATCAACGAATCCATCGGCGAAGTGCACTACGGCAACAGCATGGTCGAATGGTACGCCGAAGAAGCGAAGCGCGTCGGCGGCGAGTCGATCCCCAGCCAGCACCCGCGCAAGCGCCTGTACACCATGAAACAGCCGACCGGCATCGTCTACGCCATCACCCCCTGGAATTTCCCGATCGCCATCGTTCTGCGCAAGCTCGCCCCGGCGCTGGCTGCCGGCTGCACGGTGATTCTGAAGCCCGCCGAGCAGACTCCGCTGTCGTCGCTGGCGCTGGCGAAGCTCTGGCGCGAAGCCGGCGGCGCTCCCGACGCGCTTCAGGTGCTGCCCGCGCTCGACCCGCGCCCGGTATCGCAGGTACTGCTGGCAGATATGCGCGTTCGCGTGCTGACGTTTACCGGCTCGACCGCCGTCGGGATGCTGCTCTATCAGCAGAGCGCCAGAACCATGAAACGGGTCGCGCTGGAACTGGGCGGGCACGCGCCGTTTCTGATCTTCGACGATGCCGATATCGACCTCGCCATTCAGGATGTCGTCGCCTGTAAATTCCGCAATGGCGGGCAGACGTGCGTCTGTACCCCCCGCATCTACGTTCAGGAAGCTATCGCCGGCGAATTCACCCGGCGGTGTGCCGATGCGGTCGGCGCGCTGCGGGTCGGCAACCCGCTGGAC
>JADLHH010000026.1 GCA_020848855.1 Anaerolineae bacterium
CCAGCAGATACTTGTGAAAGGTCACGCCGTACATCGACGCGAAATTCAGAAGCGGCAGGAGCTTCTGATGCAGCGCCGCCGCCCCGGTTTTGTCCCCGGTCTGGTAGCGGTCATATATCTTCACCTGAATGTCGATGAAGCCGCCGGCTGGCATGTTGCCGGCTGCGCCGCGCTCCAGTTCGTCGATCAGGAACTGCCCGTTTGCGCCGCCGAAGACTCCCCGGCAGGTCGCCCCGGCACGCTGGCGCACTTTCACGATGCGCTGCAGGATCGGCGGCGCTTCTTCCTTGACGTAGGCGATATTTTCGTGCATGGCGAGCAGCTCCGCCACATCCGCCGGAGACAGCGCCGCGCCGGATAGAGCAGGCGCGTTCTGGATCATCAACGGGCGATCAAAGCCCGCCAGATCACGATAGTACGCTTCCAGCTCGGCTTTGCCGGCTTTGCGCAGATACGGCGGCATCGCCATTAAGCCGTCGGCATCGTGGCGCGCCGCATGTTCCGCGAACGTGACGGCGACTTGACGACTTTGCCCCTGAACGCCGACCAGAACCGGCACGCGCCTGGCGACGGCTTTCAGCGCGAACTCGACCAATTCGAAGCGTTCACGATCAGAGAGGGTGAAAAATTCGCTCGCCATCGCCGGGACGACCAGCCCGTGCGCGCCCGCCTGAAGGGCGAACTCGATCTGGCGGGCGCAGCTATCCCAGTCAATCGCGCCGGTCAGATCGAAGGGGGTATGAAGAATTTGGTAGATGCCTGCAAACAAGTTGAGTCCCTCGGCAGCTAAAAGATGACCGGAAGCGATTTCAGACCGCGAAATGCGATATTCGGATGCCATTCGACGTTCGGCGACGCCAGATCGAGCAGCGGCAGTCGCCGGAGCAGCGCGTTAAAGGCGATTTGCCCCTCAAGGCGGGCGAGCGGCGCGCCGAGACAGAAGTGAAACCCGTAGCCAAAGCCCAGATGCCGGTTCTCCCTGCGGGCGATGTCCAGCCGGTCAGGATCGGGGAACTGGCGGGCATCCCGGTTTGCCGCGCCGAGCATCTTCAGCACCAGCTCGCCCGGTTGGATGCGCTTGCCGCCCATGTCGATATCGGCGAGCGCGACGCCCCAGCTACGCTGAACCGGGCTGTCATAGCGCAGCAGTTCTTCGACCGCCGGGACGATCAGGTCGGGGTTCTGGCGCAGCCGTTCGAGTTGATCGCGGTTGCGCAGCAGGGCAAGCATTCCGTTGCCGATCAGGTTGGTGGTCGTTTCGTGACCGGCGATGAACAGACCGGAGCAGACGCCGACGATTTCGTCCTCGGACAGCCGGTTTACCTGTTCGTGGGCGTTAATCAGCCCGCTGATCAGGTCGTCGCGCGGGTTCGCCCGGTGGTCGGCGATGATGCCGCGCACGTAGCTCGACAAGCCCCTGACTGCGTCGGCGGCGCGGGCGGTCGTCTCTGGTTGGGCGCGCGCCGTCCCCATAAAGGCGACGAGATCGTCTGTCCAGCGCTTGAAGCGATGGTGATCGTCGGCGGGGACGCCGAGCATCTCGGCGATGATGCTGGCGGGCAGGGGATAGGCGAAGTCGGCGATCAAGTCCATCTCGCCTCGCGCTTCGACCGTGTCGATCAGCCGGTCGACCTGCGCTTCGATGCGCGGACGCATATTGTCGATCAGCCGGGGGACAAACGCTTTGTTGATCAGCGCGCGCAGGCGGGTGTGATCCGGCGGGTCGGCATGACCCAGCCACGACGATACGTGCCGCTCCACCGCGTCGATGTCCGGGGTGACGTGCGCCGGAAGCCCGCTGAGGAAGGGCTTCATTTTTTCATGGTAGGAAATGCGCCTGTCCTGCATGGCGGGGACGACATGTTCGTAGCGCGTCAGCACCCAGGTTTGCCAGTGTTCATTCCAATGAATGGGGTCTTCCTGCTGAAGATGGTGATAGAACGGATACGGGTCCGCCACCATTTCAGCGCTGAACAGGGTGTCCGGGTGGAAAGCGTGCGCGCTCGACATTCAATACTCCGGCATCTGCCTGAAGATTATTTTGCATGATACATGAGCTTGTTGTACAATTCAAGTCACTCTCTCACCATATGAGATGAATATCACAAAGTTAAGCGAGTTTTGAGAAAAGCAGAGGAGAATCATTATGCGGAAAATCGTGCAAGCTGGAGGATTGTTCCTGCTGGTCATGCTGCTGGTAGGCGCTGTCGCCATTTCCGCCCAGGACAGCGTCACGATGCGACTGGCAACGTGGCAGTGGGAAGACCCAAGCTATAAGGATTTCTGGACGGGCACGGTCGATGCCTTCGAGGAAGCGAATCCGGGCGTCACCATTGAACCGTTCAACTTCCCCATCGACCAGCTTTGGGATCGCCTGAACATCGAAATCGCCGCCGGGACACCGCCTGACCTGCTGGAAGTCACCGGCTTCAACGTTTTCCAGTACATGAATCAGGGCGTGCTCGCGCCGCTGAACCAGTGCTTCGAAGGCACGGACATCATCGATAAGGTGATCGGCGAAGACAGCTACGCCGTGGACGACGATGGCAATATTTACGCGCTCAACCTTTCGGCGCGGACGCTTCAGTTGTACGTGAACCGCCAACTGTTCGACGAAGCCGGTATCGCCGTGCCGACGAACAACGCGGAACTGATGGCGGCGGCGCAGGCGCTGACCGACCCCGCGAAGGAGCAGTACGGTCTCGTGCTGGTGAACCTGCCACATTCGCGGATGTACGAGGCGGTTCTGGACTTCGTCACGGGCTACGGCGGTCATTTCAGCACCGACGGGCAGGCGAACTTCACCGCCCCGGCAGTGATTCAGGGCGTCCAGTTCTTCAAGGACATGTTCGATGCCGGCGTCATGCCGCAGGGTGTCGCCGATGGCGGCGCGCAGTATTCGTACTTCAACTCCGGCAAGGTCGCCATGTCGATTGACGGCGCGTGGTACTGGAGCGTTCTGGAGCAGAACGCGCCTGATCTGATCGAGCATGTCGAGATTTATCCGATGCCGACCGACACGCAGATTCCGACGGGCGGCGTCAACAACCTGATCGGTATCGCGGCAGGGTCGCCGAACTATGACACCGCCTGCGAATACCTCAAGTTCATCGCCACGCCCGAATGGGGGCAGGTCTGGACGAGCCGCAGCCGCACCGCCTTCACGTACGAAGGCTCGGTGACCGACGAGTTCCTGGCGGAGAATCCCTGGTTCAGCGTGTTCGCGCAGGAACTGCCGAAAGCCGTCCCGGTGGCGATCCCCGGTCTGGAGATTTACCACAACGACATGGTGCGCCTGATCAACAACCGCCTTGTGGAAGTCCTGTACGACAACAAGCCGGTTGAACAGGCGATGGAAGAACTTCAGGCGGACGTGGACGAATTCATCGAAGATCAGCAGTAACGATTGACCATTCGTATGCGGCGGAGCAGACCGACATCTCGGTTTGCTCCGCTCGCAGTTCGAGGAATTGACACCGTGGCAGAAACCCGTTCGCTGACGGCACAGGTTCCGGGGAGACAACTGCTCCGGTTGAGCAGCGTTGTTCCTTACGCGCTGCTTGCGCCGGCGGTGCTGGTGCTGGTCGTGTTTGTCCTCTATCCGGTGGCGTACAGCGTCTATCTCAGCCTGACCGACGCCAACCTGCTGCGCCTGGCGCAGGTCGAATACATTGGGATGGAAAACTACGAGCGCCTATTCAGCCGGGATGTCTTCTGGGAGGCGCTGACCAACACGCTTGTCTATACAGTCGGCTCGGTCGTCGTGAGCTACTTCGTCGGGCTGGTGACGGCGCTCATCCTGAACGAGGACTTTCGCTTTCGCGGGCTGGCGCGAACGCTGATTTCTATCCCCTGGGCGACTCCCTGGCTGGTCGTCACGCTGATCTGGTACGTGATGTTCAACCCGCAGATCGGTCCGATCAATCAGGTGTTGAAAGCAATCGGCGTGATCGATACCGGCGTCCCCTGGCTATACCAGAAGCAGACCGCCATGATCGCCATTATCGGCGTGACGGCGTGGCGGCTGTTCCCGCAGGCGACGCTGATCATCCTCGCCGGGCTGCAAAGCATCCCGCCTGACCTCTACGAAGCCGCGAAAGTCGATGGCGCGGACGGCTGGCAGCGGTTCCGGTACATCACGCTGCCGTCGATTCACACGACCAATCTGGTGATCGTCGTCCTGCTGACGATCACAGCATTCAAGCTGTTCACAATCGCCTGGACACTGACGCAGGGGGGACCCGGCACGGCGACGACGGTGCTTTCGGTCTATACCTATCAGGAAGCGTTCATGTCGAACCGGCTGGGGCGAGCGTCGGCGCTGTCAACGCTCTCGGTGCTGGTGAGCGGCGTCCTGGTGATCGTCTATTTCGTCGCCATTTGCAGAGAGAAACCGGAGAAGGCATGAGTCTGGCAGCAGAAACGTCGGTACGCGGCGAAGCGCACCCGACCATCGGAACGCGCCGCTACGTGACCAAGCTCGGTTTCGCGGTGCTGGTGATCACGACCTGCATCGCCGTCGCCTACCCGTTCTACTGGATGGTGATGGGGTCGTTCATCCCCGAAGGCTACGCCATCGCCAACGCGCCGGTGTTCCTGCCGGAGCAGCTCACGCTCGACACGTACAGCAAGCTGTTCACCGAACGCCCGATCTGGCTGTGGATCGGCAACACCCTGCTGGTGACGGTGGGTTCGACGCTGGTGTCGATTCCGCTGTCGATCCTGGCAGCCTACAGCCTGAACCGCTACCGTTTCTGGGGGCGGAAATTCTTCATCCTGTTCATTCTGATGATGCAGCTTCTCCCGGCGACGGCGATCATCGTGCCGTTTTTCATCAGCTTCCGCAACTATGGGCTGCTCAATACGCTGCCGGGCGTCGGCATCGCGTACATCACCTTCACGCTGCCGCTCGGCATCTGGATTTTGTGGGGCTACTTCCAGTCGATCCCGCTCGATTTTGAAGAAGCCGCGCTGGTGGACGGCTGCACGCCGATGGGCGCGTTCCTGCGGGTGACGCTGCCGCTGGCGATGCCGGGCGTCGCGGCGACGGCGATGTTCATCTTCCTGGACGGCTGGAACCAGTATCTGCTGGCGTATGTGCTCACCAGCACGAGCGACAAGTGGGTGATCTCGCTGGGGTTGTTCTCGTTTATCGGCGAGTATTTTGTCGAAATTGAACAGATGATGGCTGCCGCCGTCGTCGCCTCGCTGCCGGCGCTGGTGGTCTTTGCCATTTTGCAGCGCTTTTTACGCGGCGGTTTGTCGCTCGGTGGCATGAAGGGCTAGTCTGCAAGGCAGATCTGAAAGGCTTAGCATGAGAATCGTTTCGGTCGAGCCGCTGCCCATTCAGGCGCCGATCCCGGACGTATACTGGGGCAATCAGTCGTGGGGGCACGCCAAATCGAGCGGCGCGAACGCGCCCGGACTGCCCCCCGGCGATGATCGCAGCGGGTTTCCGTATTTCTGGCGCAGCCGCGCTTCGTATTCGCGCAGCATCGACACGACGCTGGTCAAAATCACAACCGACACCGGCTTGGTCGGCTGGGGCGAAGCGAAGAGCCCGGTCGCGCCGACGATCACCGCCACCATCATCCGCGATCTGGCGGCGAACCTGCTGATCGGTCAGGACCCGACCGACCCGGTGCTCCAGTGGGATCGACTCTACGGGTCGATGCGCATACGCGGACATTCGCACGGTTTCTGGATGGACGCGCTCAGCGGAATTGACATCGCTCTGTGGGATATCACCGGGCAAGCCTACGGGCTGCCGGTGTCGAAGCTGCTCGGCGGGCGCTTCCGCGAGCGGATCAGGATATATGCTTCCGGCATCCCCGGCTTGCGGGCAGGCGCGCCGCCGGAAGCGTGGGACAGGCTGCGCGATACCGCCCGCGACGTGCGCGCGCGCGGCTTTCACGGCACGAAAATGGGCATCGGCTTGGGTGTCGAGGGTGACATTCGCTCGGTCGAGGTCGTGCGCGAGACGCTGGG
>JADLHH010000027.1 GCA_020848855.1 Anaerolineae bacterium
ATGGCTTCCCAAAGCTGCAGGGTCATCGCATCAAAATAACCATTTAGGTCAAAAAGGGTCATAAGTGTTTTGTAGGGGTAAACCTGTGTGTCTGCCCCGACGGGCGAACACGTGGGTTCGCCCCTACAAGAGCGTTGTGAACCATTGGAAACCCTGTGTGAAATTTGATGCGATTATCCTGCCCAAAGCTGCGGGTTTATTTCGGAATTCGGGGTTATGCGTTATGATGACGGGTCAACACCCTCGTCAAAGGATGGAGCATGGACACCTTCCAGCTCAAGATCGCCGAAGCGGAACACCGCCAACGCTGTGACCATTTACTGGAGCAGGTCGTCGCGGCAGGATGCAGCGGCGTCGTGCTGTTCGACCGTGACTACGTCATCTACTACACCGGCTTCGCCTTCATCCCCACCGAGCGCCCGATCGCTTTCGTGATGAACAGCAAGGGTGAGCGCGGCTTGTTCGTCCCGCGCATGGAAGTCGAGCACGCGCAGGCGAACGCGCTGATCGACAACGTGGCGCATTACGTCGAATACCCGGACGACCCGCACCCGATGACGGTGCTGGGGCGGCTGCTGGCGGAGATGGGCGTGAGCGGCAAAGTCGCCGCCGATGACGACGGCTACCCGCGTATTCTAGGCTATCGCGGTCCGAAGCTGGAAGCACTCGGCGATATCACGTACTATCCCATCCGCGACGTGGTCGAAGACCAGGTGATGATCAAGTCTCCAGCGGAACTGGCGCTACTGCGCGAGAGCCTGCGCTGGGCGAACCTGGCGCTGAAACTGCTCCAGCGCTACACCAAGCCGGGCGTAACCGAAACCGAAGCCGAACGGCGCGCAGGCGACGAAGCGACGCTGGCGATGATCAACGCCATCGGTCCGATCTACAAGGGGCTGAGCATGACGACCGCCGGCGCGTATGCGATTTATCGCGGGCAGATCGGACGGAACGCGGCTATCCCGCACGCGCTGGCGAATAACCTCACGTTCGAGGTCGGGGACGTGCTAGTCGGCGAATCGACCGCGCCGATGTGGGGATATGTGTCCGAGCTGGAACGGACGATGTTCATCGGCAAGCCGAGCGACGGGCAGAAGCGGCTGTTCGACCACATGCTGGCGCTTCAGGAGACGGCGTTCCAGGCGTTCGAGAGCGCCGCGACCTGCGCCGATGTCGACCGGGCGGTGCGCGCGTATTATGAGCAGCACGACCTCACCACCTGCTGGCGGCATCATACCGGGCACGCTATCGGCTTGCGCTACCACGAGGGACCATTCCTCGACCGGGGCGATTCGACGCCGCTCAAGCCGGGGATGGTGTTCACCATCGAGCCGGGGCTGTATTCGCCCGAATACGGCGGCTTCCGCCATTCCGACATGGTCGTCGTCAAAGAAGACGGCATCGAGAGGATGACGTTCTACCCGCGCGACCTCGACAGCCTGACGATCCCGGTGTAGGTGAAGATACATGGGCAAGATTATCGTTCGACGTCTGCTGCAAGGCATCCCGACCTTTTTCGGCATCACGCTGATCGCGTTTCTGGTGATGATGACCGCGCCGGGCGACCCGATTCAACTGATCACGTTCTCGCCGCGCCGCGATCCGGCGGCGCTGGAATCGATGCGGCACGCGCTGGGGTTGGATCAGCCGGTGATGACGCAGTATCTCTACTGGCTGGTCGGCAACGACTGGGCGCAGTTGGAAGAAGACGGCACGATGGGCACGCGACTGGGGCTGCTGCGCGGCGACCTGGGCACGTCGATCAATTACAAGCAACCGGTGCTGAAGCTGATCGCCGAGCGCATCCCGGCGACTTTACAACTGACGTTCACGTCACTGATCGTCGGCTATATACTGGGAATTGTGCTGGGCGTGCTGGCGGCAGTCAACCACAAGACGTGGATCGACGAGGTGGTGCGAGTGATCACGGTATTCGGGAACGCCGTGCCTGCCTTCTGGCTGGGTTTGATTCTGATCATCGTGTTCAGCACCACGCTGGACATCCTGCCGTCGGGCGGGATGCGGAACATCACCAGCAGGGGCGCGCCGACCTTCGACGAGATATTCACGCACATGCTCATGCCGGTGTTCGTGCTGTCGCTGAACACGATCGCGTTTATCTCGCGTTTCGTGCGGACGGAGCTGCTGGAAGTGCTGACGCAGGATTACGTGCGCACGGCGCGCTCGAAGGGCTTGAGCAACGCGGTCGTGTGGTGGAAACACGCGACGCGCAACGCGCTGATCCCAGTGGCAACGTATTTCGGTCCGACATTAGGATCGCTGCTGAGCGGCGCGGTGATCATCGAGCAGGTGTTTGACTGGCCCGGCATGGGGCGGCTGATCGTGAACGCGACGTTCCAGCGCGACTACCCGCTGGTGATGGGTTCGGTCGTGGTGGCGTCGGTGCTGTTCATTATGGGGCTGATCGTCGCCGACATTTCGTACAGTTTACTCGACCCGCGTATTCGTTTTCGCTAGGACAAGCGGATGGGGACACAGGCAGCGGCGGTGGTCAGGTTGAAGGATGGCGAGTCGCAGGAGAAAGCCCGCTCGCTCTGGCAGGATGCGCTTACGCATGTGCTGCACGACCGGCTGACGATGGTCGCGCTGGTCGTGCTGGGGCTGCTGACGGTGGTGTGCGTGCTGGGTCCGCCAATCATCGAGAATACGCTGAAGATCGACGTGAACCGCACCAACACGCCGGAAGCGTTTCTCGCGCCCGGTCTCAGCGGGCATGTGCTCGGCACGGATCATCTGGGGCGCGACCAGTTGATCCGCCTGCTGTACGGCGGGCGTATCTCGCTGGCAATCGCGTATCTGTCAAGCCTGATGATCATCTTCATCGGCGTTTCGGTGGGGCTGCTGGCGGGATTTTACGGCGGCTGGGTGGACGACATCGTGACCTGGATGATCGCCACGCTCGGCTCGATTCCGCCGCTGTTCCTGTTTCTGGTGATCGCCGCGATCTGGAAACCGTCGGTCGAAGCGCTGATCGTGATTCTGGCGCTGACGGGCTGGCTGGGCACAAGCCGGCTGGTGCGCGGCGAAGTCCTGACGCTGAAAGAGCGCGATTACGTGCTGGCGGCGCAGGCGCTCGGCGCGTCGAACCTGCGGCTGCTGCTGCTGCACATCTTCCCGAACCTGATGTCGATTGTGATCGTCACCGGGTCGATCATCGCGGGCAACCTGATTCTGACGGAATCCGGCTTGAGCTATCTGGGCGTCGGCGTGCAGCCCCCCACCCCGACGTGGGGTAATATGCTGACCGATTCGCGCACGTATTTCGTTCAGGGCGTACATCTGGTCGTCTGGCCCGGCGTGCTGATCCTGATCACGGTGATGTGCTTCTACCTGGTCGGCGACGGGACACGCGACGCGCTCGACCCGCACCATTCGCGCCATACAGGAGACTAACCATGCTCCGGCGTTTCAACTGGTGGATCATCGTGGCGGCAGCCGTGCTGCTCGCGCTGATTCTGGTGATCTTCGTACACGACGCGCAGGCACCACCCGCACCCGCTGCCCTGCCCCTGACGCGATCGTTCGACGACAGCCCGCAGGGTTTTACACTGATGTACCCCGCCGAATGGGAAGTTCAGATTCCGGCGCAGGGGATGGCGATCTGGGGACCGCCGGATACGCTGTACAACGGTGTGCCGGGTCCGACGTTCACGGTGCAGCGCGCCGAACCGCTTTCGGTCGTCGGCACGCTCGACGCGGCGGTCGAACGGTATCTGCAAAGCGGTCCGCTGCGAACGCCAGACCGCTGGCATGTGATCGAGACGACCGAGACGGAGCTTGAAGGGCGCGAAGCCCGCCGAATCATCATCGAAGGCTCGGACAGCGACGCCGCGCCGGAAATGCAGGCGCGGGTCATCGTGACCACGTCGGACAACACGTTCGTGTACTTCTTCGTGACCGCTGTGCCGCTGGACAAGCGCGAGCAGTACGACCCCACCTTCGACGAGATGCTGGCGACCGTGCGCATACTGGAATAGCCGCATGTTCTTGTGCGGACTATTCAACATTGTTACAATAAGTGGGTAGCGCAGTCAGATCATTCCATTTTCCTGTCCCATTAGCAGTCTCAAAGGAGTCACTTGTATGAAGCGGCTTGTCTTGCTGTTATTGGTACTTTCGTTACTGGCAGCGCTGCTGCCGGTGGCAGTGTTCGCGCAGAGCGCCGACACTATCGTCATTCGTGGATTTGGAAATATCGCAACCTGGAATCCCTTCCTGACAACTGACGGGGCGTCGTACCAGGCGTATTCGCTGCTGTGGCCCTCGCCAATGTTCACTGACAGCTTCACCGGCGCTCCTGTACCGGGGCTGACCGACTGGACGATTTCCGACGACGGCTTGACCTACACGTTCACGATTCGCGACGACGCCAACTGGAGCGATGGGACGCCGATCACATCCGACGACATGATCTTCGTGATCAACGCCATCCAGTCCGACATCGACACGACGGTCGAGCCGCAGGTCGCCTCGAGTGATCACGTCAACAAGATCGACGACAAAACCTACGAGATCGTGCTCGCCGCGCCGAACTGCGCGGCTCTGAGCGACTTCAGCGCGCTGCGCTTCCTGCCGTCGCACAAGTTCGCGGCAGACTTCAGCGACTTCGAGGCTGGCACCGAGAGCACCAGCCCGACCGTCAGCGGTG
>JADLHH010000028.1 GCA_020848855.1 Anaerolineae bacterium
GCCCGATATCGACATCGGCTCGATCCGCTACACGGTGCGGACGCATCTGCCGCTGGTGCAAGTGCCAGTCGCTACGGGCTGGAGCTACCCCGGCAGCCCACAGTTCACGCTGGCGGATGCGTGGCTCGGTAAGCCGGTCGATGACGCGAACGACCTGCCTCGGCTGGTGCGGCGCTATCTGGCGGCGTTCGGTCCGGCGCGGGTGACCGATATTCAAACGTGGTCGGGGCTGAAGCTGAAAGGCGCGCTCGACACGATCAAGCCGGAGTTGGTCACGTACCGCGACGAACAGGGCGGCGAGCTGCTCGACCTGCCCGACGCGCCGCTGCCGGACGCCGACACGCCCGCGCCGGAGCGCTTCCTGCCGGAATTCGACAATCTGCTGCTTTCGCACAGCAACCGGACGCGGGTGGTCGCCGACGCGTATCGCTCAAAAGTGTATTTGCCCGGCTTGCGCGTCGCCGCGACGATTCTGGTCGATGGTTTTGTGCGTGGGGCGTGGAAGGTCGAGAAGGCGAAGGGCGCGGCTGCGCTGGCAATCGAGCCGTTCACCGCGCTGACGGCAGCCAATCGCGCCGCGCTGAAAGCCGAAGGTAAGCGGCTGGTGCGCTTCATCGAGCCGGAGGCGAAGACGCACGCCGTGCGGTTTGTGGAGTGACGGCTTCGTGATTATGCGATGGTAGGGGCGTAACATGTTACGCCCCTACAAAAACATCCAACAACTCGCTTTGACGAAAAAGGATATTCAAAATGAAATTTGGCGACAAAAACATCAATATCGGCATTATGTACCGGCGCGAACACAGCCCGGAGCAGCTTCCAGCGTTCGCCCGCAGCGTTGAAGCCGCCGGCTATGACGAATTCTGGGTGGTCGAGGACTGCTTTTTCGGCAGCGGCATCGCCTCGGCGGCGACTTCGCTTGCGGTGACCGACTCGCTGACGGTCGGGTTGGGCATCATGCCCGCCGTCGTCCGCAACCCGGTGTACGCGGCGATGGAGATCGCTACGCTGGCGCGGCTGTTTCCGGGTCGCTTCCTGCCCGGCTACGGTCACGGCGTGCGCGAATGGATGGAGCAGGTCGGCGCGCTGCCTGGCTCGCAGTTGAAGGCGCTGGAAGAGACGGCGCTCACGGTCAGGCGGCTGCTGCGCGGCGAGCGCGTGGATTTCGCGGGCGATGAAGTGCGGCTGTCCGACTGCCAACTGCTGTTCCCGCCGGCGCAAGTTCCGCCCGTTTCGCTGGGCGTGCGCGGGCAGAAATCGCTGCGGCTGTCCGGTCGCTCCGCCGACGGGACGATTCTGTCCGAATTTGCCGCTCCCGCGTACCTGAAGTGGGCGCGCGGACAGATCGCGCAGGGGCAGGCGGAAGCCGGCGTTACCGGGCATCACCGGATGACCGTGTTCGTGATGGCATACTTTGATGAAGACCCGGCTCGCGCTTATGAAGCGGCGAAAGACCGGGTCGTGGCGGCGATCTACCGCGAACACATTGACGCGCAGCTAGAGCCGCTGGGGATTCTGGAGCGGGCGGCGGAGATGCGTTCCCGTCACGCGCTGGCGGACGAAATCCCCGAAGCGTGGGTGCGCGATCTGGTGATCGTTGGCGGGCGCGATGCCTGCGCCGAGGCGATCCGGCGTTATGCTGAGGCAGGCGTGGATTCGCTGGTGCTGGTTCCGCCGCCGGAACAGTCGCTGGCGATGCCGGACGAAATCGCCAAGAGATTGATGGGGTTTGTGCGGTAGAGCCAGAGGGCGACAGGCGGAAGTTGTAGGGCACGACATGTCGTGCCCCTACGGGAAATCGCGCCGATAAAATACCGGGTGTGGGGATTGCAGACAGGCGTTAGCGCGCCGCCGCTGCGAGCGAATCGCAGGCGGGGCAGCCGCCGCCCGGTCGCTTGATGGCGTAGCCCGCCATCGGGTCGTTGGCGGTGTACACGTCGAAATCGAGGTTCCAGACGATCATCATCTCGACCCGCCCGGTCGAGCGGGCGATGCGCAGCGCGTCGGCGAGCCATTCCGCCTGTTCAGCGACAGTGGTCTGCTGCGCCCAGGCGAAATTGCCGGGCAGCCCGCCGTAGCCTTCCGGCGAGAGGTAGCCGAGTTCGGTGAAGCACAGCGGCTTGGAATTGAACTCCGGCGGCACGCGGCTGATCACGCCGGTCAGGTAATACGTCGGGTGGCTGCCGCGCGGGTCGCCGCTCGACGCCAGCGGCGAGACGATGCCGTCGTTGTGGTGCAGCCCCACGCAGTCGAGGTAATTCTGCGCGCCCGCCGCCGCCATCTGTTTGAGGAAGATGTCGTCGTTGCAGCCGCCGGTGTCGCAGCCGTCGCCGCCGAAGAAGCCGGTCGGCGCGGGCGCGGCGCTGATCACAATCGTGCCGGGCACGCGCGCCTTGATCGCCGTGTACGACGCGGCGAGAAGCTGCGTGTAGTACGCGCCGTAGATCATCCCGGTGAGCCATTCGCGGTCGATATTCGGCTCGTTCCAGATTTCGATGGCGTCCGCGCCGAGCGCCGCCACATCCGCCACGAAAGCGGCATAGCTGGCGATATAGCTGTCGAAATTGCCCATCTGGGCGCGGTCACCAACCACGCCGAGCAGGATGCGGAAGCCGTTCTGGTGTGCGGTCTGAATTTCCCCGGCGACTTCGGCGGCGCTCTGCCCGACGTAATAGCGCCACTGCACCTTGACCCACGTCATCCCGGCGCGCCGCGCCAGCACGAAGGCGTCCGAGGTCGTGCCCATGATGTGCCCGCCGAGCGCGAACGACCCGACGGTCACGACCGGCGGCTGGGTCGGCTGCTGCCAGGTGACCACCAGCCGGTTCGGGTCGATCCACACCACCAGGTACAGCGCGTACACCCAGCCTTCCTGCCCGGTCATGCGCCGCACCTGATACCACTGGCTATCCCACGAGCGCCCGATCAGGAACAGCGGTTCGCCGCTGGCGAGTACCTGCGCCATGTCGAAGTCGAATCCCGGTCCGGCGCGCAGCTCGACCAACTGGCTGCTGGTCGAGCCGACCGAGGCGTCGCCGGCGGTCGTCGGGTAGGCGGTGACGGTCGGCGTCGGCGTGTCGCTGGGCGTAAACGTGTTGGTCGTCGTCGGCGGCAGCGGCGTGTCGCTGGGCGATGGAGTCGCGGTGGAGGGCGCGGCAGTCTCGGTCGCGGTCGGCGGCAGCGGTGTGTCCGTAGCGGTGGGTGGTATCGGCGTATCGGTCGATGCGGTCGTCGCCGTCATGGTTGAAAGCTGATGGATGGCGATCAGTTTGGGCGCGGGCGATGCGGGTTCAGGCTCGGTCGCGGTCGCGGCGGGCAGTATCGCCAGCGTCGGCATGGCAGTTGGGGTGGGTGATGCGGTACAGGCGACCAGCAGCGCGAGGCACAGCAGCGAAACGACTTTGAGCAACGAACGTCCCCAACGACCAACGACTTCCGACGTTCTTCATTCTAGTGCCGATTAGGTTTGGGAACAGTTAACGCGGGCGCGGCAGGGGATGGGAATTAGGGGCTATAGCCGCCTGCTGCGAAGAAGTTTCACGAACGGGCACAGCACGCTGTGCCCCTGCAAAATGCCGTTTCACTTATGAAAAGGTTTACGGAATCACCCGGTTTTGCAGCATGTCGTTGACGGCTTTGACCAGCCGCCGAAGCTCGGCTTCGAGGTCTTCGGTGATGTCGTCCTGAATGGCGGCTTCGCGGAACAGGTCGCGGGCTTCGCGCAGCTCGTCCTGCCCCTTGCGCATCCGGGTGATGCCGGCGCGCATCTGGGTGCGGGCGTCCCGGCTGATCGGGCTGGTGTAGTGCCCCGGAAAATCCCAGCCGTGCAGCGACGCAACATTGTGCAGCCCGTCGATGAAATCCTGCGCGGTCGTGATCTGCCGGGCAGCGCCCAACTGGAGCAGTTCCTGCAGCGCCGCGCTCAGCGTCGGCTCGACGCCGAAGTCGAGCGAGTTCACGTCCTGGTAACGGGCGTCCACATCGCTCATCGAGCCGGGCTGCGGGCGCAGCGCCGTCTTCTGGGGCGAAAGCCCGGTGAAGATCGAATACAGGATGCCGACGCACAGGTTGTGGATGTCGGTGCAGTAGATGCTGCCGTTCTGCGGCTGATGATGGTCGACGACGCGCGAACTGTTGAAGTCGATCAGCCGCAGGTGGATGCCGTCCCAGTAGACGTGCTCCAGCTTGTGGTCGAGGTAGGCGATACTGCGCTCGTGCAGCAGCTTGAGCGTCTCGGCGAACTGCAGCGCCAGCGCCAAGCCTTCTTCGGTGGGCAGGCGTAGACGCAGCCCGGCTTTGTCCGGGCGCATCTGATAAAACAGGTTTTCGTGGCGCGGCAGGTTTTCCAGCGCCAGGTACGGACGCCAGCCCTTCTGGCAGTATTCGTCCAGCGCCCGCGAAAAGCCGATCACGTCCTTGCCAAAAGCATCGATTTCGCCTTCGACCGGGGCTTCGTGCTCCGCCGAAAGGTAGCCGCAGTCCAGCAGGTTGACGGTGTGCGGGCTGTCCGCGACCTTGCTCAGCAGGTCGGCTTCGTTGGAAAACGCGCGGTATTCCCATCCCGGCTCGCCACTGTGGGTCAGATGTTCCGGGCGCATCACTTTCAGCGCGACCGTCTGCCCACCCCGGCGGTCGTGCGCTTCCAGCACGCGGGCGTAGTGCCCCAGCGCGAAGGTATCGATGAAATTATCTACGCGGTAAACGTCGGCTAGCTTTTTCATAGGCTCCGAATTATATATCCCAAGCGCGGTTTGGGATATAGTTAGACTCTACCATTTCTGATCGGCGTCGGATAGGGCGTTTTGATCACCCTACAGGTATTAATCGGCTGGCTAAACCGTAAGCTTCCGCTGCCCCTGATTGGTGTATACTGGTGTTAGTCTTGAAGTCACCCCACAGAGCCGGGGGAAGTAGGGCGGCAGACTCGTCGGTTTGCCCTGTTGCTCGGTTTCTGTAGAATGAATACAGTACCGAAATCGGAGGAGCGCCGCATGGGCGGTTCAGGTCATGGGATTCGTCTTCGCAGCAGCGCGCGCACGAGTGTCGGGCAGGTGCGCGAAAACAATGAAGACAACGTGCGGCTGTGGAGCGATGACGAATTCGTGGTGGCGGTGGTCGCCGATGGCATGGGCGGCGCGGTAGCCGGCGAAGAAGCCAGCCGCATCGCGGTCGAAACACTCCAGCAGGGTAAGTTCCTCGATTCTCCGGACGAATCGCCTTTACAACTGGACAACGACCAGGCGGTGAACTGGCTGTGCGAATCGATCCGCCACGCCAACACCAACATCGTCGAGCGGGCGTCGAGCAACCCCGAACTGCGCGGCATGGGCACGACCATGACGCTGGCGTTCATACGCGGCTTCAATGCCATCATCGCGCACGTCGGCGACAGCCGCGCCTACATGATCGACGGGCACACCCGCCGCATTACGCAGATCACCGCCGACCACAGCTTTGTCGAAGCGCTGGTCGCCGCCGGACACCTCACCCATGAGCAAGCCGAAGAACACCCCATGCGCAACGTCCTGTACCGGGCGCTCGGTCAGAGCGACGACGTGGATGTCGATGTATACGAAGCGCACCTGCGCCCCGGCGACCGGATCGTGCTGTGCTCGGACGGGCTGACGCGCCACGTCAAGTCCACCGAGATCGCCACGATCATCATGGAAGACGACGATCTGGAAGTCGCCAGCCAGGCGCTGATCGACCTCGCCAATGCGCGCGGCGGCGAAGACAACGTCAGCGTGATCGTGATCGCGGTTGATGGCGAAGAGTCGGACGACGACACCCGCGAACTGAAGAATATGCTGGTGCTGAACGACGACGACCTGTTCGTGCGCGAGCATCAGGTCGATACCGCCGAAGTACCCGTCCCCACCGACGACCCCATCCTCAGGCTCGATGCCGAGCCGGTCAGCCAGCCGACCGACGCCGCCCGCGACAGCGAAGGGCGCGACAGCCTGGAGCCGGATCAGTAGCCAATCGTCGTAGCGCGGCGGAATCACCTCATTTGCTATATAATTGAATGGTTAAAAACTTCAAACTTTAGCCCGTGGTGAAGGAACCATTTCATGTCCGACCGTCCCAACGACCGAAAGCCCGACGAGCCGGAAGAGTCGACTAGCTGGGGTACGACTGGCGGCTGGCATTCGCCCCAGGAGACCGCCGAGCAGGAGTCGGCAGCGGCGCAGGAAGCTGCCGTGCCGGGCGAGCGCTATGCCTGGCGCTCGCCGGAAGAGCAGGCGCAGCCGGTCGAGACCTGGCGCGTGCCGACGCTCCCGCGTGACCTTGCCGAACGGCAGGGCGGCTGGCATCTGCCCAAGTCGTCGGACACGCTTTACATGCCGGAAGACGAGAGCGTGATCACGTCGGAAGTGGCTGCCGCGCCGGTCGAAGGCGAGGCGCAGAAGACCCACGAGACCACCGAAAACGCCGCGCCAACCGATGCCGAGACCGTCGGGCAGGAAGCTCTGCCGTTTGATGACACCGGCGCTGAGGAGGCGGAAGGCGCGGACGAGGACGAAGACGACAACTTCAGCATGAGCGAGCTGGTGGCGCTGGCGAGTCTGGTCGACCACGCGCCCAGCGTCGACGTGCAGCTTGCCGCGCCGACTTCGGCGGTAGCCGAAGCTGCCCCCGCTGACGATAGTGTCTCGGGCGATAGTGTCGCCGGGACATCCGCAGAATCCGAGCCGCTCAATGCGGCGGAGTACGCTCGGCGCGAACTGGCGCGGCTGCAAGCCGACGCACCCACCCAGACTGAAATACCGACCGATCTTCAGGCGGATGCCCAACAGCCCGAACAGCCGGGCATCGTGTCGCCGGAAGAATACGCCCGCCAGCAGCTTGCCCGGCTGGGCGCGGAAGCGCCGGAGCCTGCCGCCTCGGCTGCGCCCGCTTCGCCGTCTGCTCCCGCCGCGCAGCCGTCGCTGGCGGAAAAATTCCAGCAGGCGGAAGCCAGCATTCGGGCGCTGCGCCAGCAGTTCCAGGCGGGGCAGATCACCCGCGATCAGTTCCAGGCGGATTTGCGCCGCCTGATGGTGCTGGACGACAACAACGTCTGGTGGATGATGGGCGTCGAGTCGGATCGCTGGTATCGACACGACAACGGCAAGTGGGTCCCGGCGACGCCGCCGGTGCAGTCGGCGGGCGCAGCCGTCGGGACGGACACCGGTAATGAAGGCGACCGCACCGTGCCGACCAGCCCGATCACCCAGGGATGGGTTCCCGCCCGCGTGCCGGTCAGCGACCCCGATTTCACTGTGCCGGGGCGCGGCGGCATCTACCTCGACAGCGATCTGACAGCCGACACCGTGCCGATGGCGACCGTCCCGTCCGGTTCGGCGGGCGACGTGACCGTGCCCAATCTGGCGGTGCAGGGGCAGTACGAGTCGGTTTCCGCGCCGATGAGCAGCGCCGCCGAATCCGCGCCCGCCTACGACGTGGAGCAGCCAACGCCCACCTACGCCGACGCAGTCGCGCGGCAGCGCCAGCAGACCATTCGTATGATCGGCATCATCGCGGCGATCATCGCGGCGCTGATCTTCCTGGTGGGCGCGGTCGGCGCGATTGGCATCGTGCTGTACTACAATAGCCTCGCCTCGCCGTACCGCGAGGCGATTGCCAACCTCGCCAATTACCAGCCGCAGTTTCGCACGGCGCGCATCCTCGCCGCCGACGGCAGCCTGATCGCCGAACTGACCAGCCCGCAGGGTGGGGCGCGCGACGAAATCAACATCAACGAAGTCGCGCCGGAACTGGTTCACGCGGTCGTGTCCATTGAGAACGAGCGCTATTTCGAAGACCCCGGCTGGGACCCGGTCGCTATCACGCGGGCGTTCCTGCAAAACATCAGCGCCGGCGAAATCGAATCAGGCGCGAGCACGATCACCCAGCAGGTGGCGCGCTACTTTGTGCTGCAGGATACGACGGTTTCGGCGGAGCGCAAGCTGCAGGAAATCGTCGTCGCCGCCGAGATCGCGCGGCAGTACGACAAGAATTTCATCCTGCAGCTCTACCTGAACGAGATTTTCTTCGGCAACCAGTCCTACGGCATCGAGGCGGCGTCGCGCTTCTACTTCGGGCACGGCGCGTCCGACCTGAATCTGGCGGAAGCGGCGATGCTGGCGGGCGTCATTCAGGCTCCCGCCCGCTACGATCCGGTGATCAACCGGCAGGCGGCGTTCGACCGCATGAACGTGGTGCTGAACCAGATGGCGCAGGTCGGCTGTTTGCAGTTCAGCTTCGCGCCGTATAACACCTCGCCCGGCTTCTGCGTGACGGCGTCGGACATCAATTCGCCGCGCGTGGTGCTGCAAAAGGCGCAGGTCGAAACGCGCAGCTACCAGCCGCGAACGTTCACGGTCAAGTACCCGCACTTCGTCAACTTCGTGCAGCAGCAGATCGAAAACAACTTCGGCACCAGCGAGATGTTCCGGCGCGGCTTCGAAATCCAGACGACGCTGCTGCCGCGCGTGCAGGAAGTGGCGCAGGGCGCGCTGGAACAGCAGGTCAACGCGCTGGTGAACAACGGCGTCAACACCGGCGCGGTCATGGTGACCGACCCACGCGACGGCGCGATCCGCGCGATGGTCGGCAGCCCGGATTTCAGCGACAACTCGATTGACGGGCAGGTCAACAACGCCTTCACCTGGCAGCAGCCCGGCTCGTCGGTCAAGATCGTGGAGTACATCGGCGCGCTGGAAGGCGTCAACCGCAACGGCGTCAACGACTACTACACCCCGGCGTCTGTCCTGTGGGACGTGGATACCACCTTCCAGAACCCGGATTACCGCCCGGTCAACTACGACCGCACCTATCACGGACCGGTGGCGCTGCGTTACGCCTTCGCCAACAGCTACAACGTGCCGGCGGTCAAGACGCTCAACTTCATCGGCGTCGACAAATTCCTGGACGTGGCGCAGCGCATCGGCTTGCGCTTCCTGCCGGAAGCCACGTTCGGCTTGCCGAGCGCGCTGGGCGCGAACGAAGTGCGCCTGTACGACATGATGCAGGCGTATGGCACGATTGCCAACGATGGCACGCGCGTGCCGCTGTACTCGATCACCCAGATCAAGGACGCGAACGGCGCGGATGTGACTCTGCCGGAGCGCCCACAGCCCGCGCTGGCAGTCCAGCCGCAGATCGCCTTCCTCGTCCAGAACATCCTGAGCGACAACGAGGCGCGCACCGCCGCCTTCGGCGCGAATTCGCCGCTGAACGTGAGCGGCTACGGCAGCCTGGTCGCCGCCAAGACCGGAACCAGCAACGACAACCGCGACCTGTGGACGATGGGCTTCACCAGCAACGCCGTCGTCGGTGTGTGGATCGGTCGGGTGGACAACGCGCCGACGGCAAACACCAGCGGCTTAGCCGCCGCGCCGATCTGGAACGCGGTGATGACATCGGCGCTCCAGGGAACCAACCCGGAGCCGTTCAACCCGCCGGCAGGCATTGTCCAGCAGCAGGTGTGCGCGGATACCGGCACGCTCTACGACTCCGCCGTGCCCTGCACGGTCGTGCGCGGCGAGTATTTCGTCCAGTCCCAGCCGCCGCCGAGCGGAAGCCAGGGCTTCGTCCAGACCCTCGCCGTTGATACGTGGACTGGGCTGCGCGCGAACCAGTTCTGCCCGGACAGCGTTGCCAACCAGACCTTCGTCAATATAACCGACCCTTCGGCGCTGGCGTGGCTGCAAACCGCGCCGGGTCTTGCCTATGCCGCGTCCATCGGGCTGCCCAACCCGCCCAAGCCGGTGCCGACCGGCGAGTGTTCGCCCAGCACGGTGCTGCCGCAGGTGCATTTCAACAGCCCGACCAACGGGCAGCAGCTTACCGGGCTGGTGCAGTTCACCGGCATCGTCAGCGGACCCGAATTCGACCATTACCAGATCGAACTCGCGCCCAGCACCAACCCGGACAGCTTCCAGATGATCGCCGGACCGTTCCTCACGCAGGCGAACGGCAATCTGGCGACGTGGGATTCGAGCAGTGTACCCCACGGCGCCTACAGGCTGCGGCTGGCAGCCTTCGCTACGCAGGATCGCTACCGCTTCTACACCATCGACGTGGGCGTCAACAACATCCTGCCGACCTCGCCGCCGCCCACGCTGACCGTGCCGACTTTCGCGCCGGGCGATACGCCGATCCCGTTCTTCGCGCCCACACCGACGATCTTCCTGGGCGGGTGAGATTACGCGATACCCGTAGGGGCATGGCGTCGCCGTGCCCCTACCAATCCTAATTTCTGAC
>JADLHH010000029.1 GCA_020848855.1 Anaerolineae bacterium
CCAGCGTGAACCACAGCAGGAACATCGCCGCCGCCAGACACAGCCCGCCGAGCGCGACCATCACGAACGGCGAGATGCCATTCACGTCGCGCGGGACGCGGAAATACTGCGCCACCAGCCCGCCGATGAATACGACGATGCCAACGACAGCCAGCACGACCGTGACGTACAGCGCGATCACCCACAGGCGGCGACGTTCCATCAGCAGCCCCTCACGCTTCCGCCAACGCCATCACGTCAAGGCGACCGCGCGCCAGTTCGCCCGCCGCCGCCACGTCATCGCCGAGCGCGTCACGCAGCGTCTCCGCCTGATCGCTTTCCAGCAGCTTCTGCCACTCCTCTAGCCCATTCTTGTGCCTGCGCACCTGAATCGCCGCGTCCTGCGCCGATGCCGCATCGCCCAGCCGAGCATAAGCCCGCGCCAGATACAGGTAGATGAGCAGGCGATGGCGGGCGTCCGGCACTTTGAGCGCCAGTGCTTTCTGCAAATGCTCGACCGCTTCGGTCGCCATGCCCAGTCGATCCTCGATCATGCCAAGATTGTAAAGCGCGACCCATTCATCTGGCGCGAGTTTGGCGGCTTTCAAGCCGGCAGTACGGGCAGCTTCGTAATCGCCCGCCTGCAGGCAGACTTCCGCCAGCCCATTGAACGCCACCGCCGATTTCGGCGCCAGCTCGGTCATGCGCGCGTAGTCCTTGCGCGCTTTGTCGAGCTTACCCCACACGCGCAGCACTTCGGCGCGAAAGCGGTAATGATCCGGGTTGCGCGGCTCCTGCTTGATGAGGATATCCATTGACTTGACGGCTTCGGTGTACTCGTTCTTGCGCAGGTGCTTGACCGCCGCCTGATATTCCATCGGCGCGCGCGAGCGGAAGATGAACCCGCCCGCCACGACCCAGCCCGCCGCCGCGCCAATCAACGGCAGCGCCAGATTCGGCAGCACCGTGATTGCCAGAATCACCGCGCCGACCGCCGGGATCAGAATCCCGATCCAGCGCCCACGCTCGTCGGCTTCCATCCTGCCGCCGATGAGCACTGCCGCGCCGACCAGCGCCACCAGCAGCAGAATCGTCTGCGCCGGAACCACCCAATCACCCTCGAAGGAATTGAGGACGAGGCTGGCGAACCCGGTCACCGCGATCAGGAAAAAGAGCGCCCGCAGGCGCGCGGGACCCAGAAACAGCGAAAAACGGTCGAACAGGCGGGTGATCATGCGTCCTCAATGCGCACGTAAATGCGCTTGTTAATGCCGCCTTTGCTCTTGTAATCGGTGATGCGAATGTGCCCGACTTCACGGGTGTTGGCGACGTGCGTGCCGCCGTCCGCCTGCAAGTCCAGCCCGACAATTTCGACGGTGCGCACTTCGGAGATGCCTTCAGGCAGCAGATTAATCTTGGTGCGGATCAGGTCGGGGATGGCGAAGGCTTCGGCGCGCCGCAGGATTTTCACGCGCAGGTCGCGCGCGGCGTCGATTTCCGCATTAATCTTGCCCTCGATTTCGCTGACCAGTTCTTTCTGCAGCCGCTCGAATTCGAAATCCATGCGCCCCTCAAGCGGCTCCATGTTGCCGCCGGTGACGCTCGCGCCGTAGTCGCGCCAGACGACGCCGCACAGGATATGCATCGCCGTATGGGTGCGCATCAGCTTGTAGCGGCGCTCCCAGTTGAGAACGCCGTGAACCTGTGTGCCAACCACCGGCAGCCCGGCGTTTTCGATGATGTGCAGATTGCCGCGCTCGACTTTGGCGATTTTGTAGATGGCGTGATCCACATCAAGCTCGCCATCATCGTTCGGCTGCCCGCCGCCGCCGGGGTAAAACGCGGTGCGGTCGAGCAGGATGCCGTGTTTCTCCTCGTCCACCGCCGTGACGACGGCATCGAATTCCTTGATGTAGCTGTCTGTCTGGTAAAGTAGTTCGGTCATTGTTCGACCCTATCGCCAAATCGTGTGGGGTTCAGGTGAGGCAGATCAATCCAGATCAGCGCGCATACGGAGCATCACGTCGCGCCCGCCCAGGCTGCGCCAGAAGGCGACGCTTTCGGCATTACGGGCGGCGACATGCCACTCGAAATAGCGCACACCCTTTTCGCGGAACCAGGACGCCAGCTCGATCACCAGCCCCCTGCCCAGCCCGGAGCGGCGGTAGGCTTCCTCGACGTACAGGTCGGCGAGAAAGCCGCTCGGCTCCTGGTCGAACATCTCTGGGGCGAGATCGACGATCACCCCCAGAACGTAGCCGACGACTTTGCCGTCGACCTCGGTCACCAGCACGCGCGACATGGGGTCGTCAATCCGGTCGAGCAAACGACGGGCATAGCGGCGTGACCCCTGCGGCGCGGCAGGCGGCAGATCGGGGTCGAGCCTGCCGTGATACGCCACCAGCGATTCCCACAGACGCGCCACCGTATCGATATCTTCGGGTTGTGCCTTCCGAATGATTACTTGATCCACAGGATATCCATCCACTCCGACGCGCCGAGCGACCGCCAGAACGCCTGCCCGACCGCATCGAAATGCGGCGTCCAGACCACTGTATGAGTCACACCCTGCGCGCCGAACCATTCTCTCAGGGTGTTGACCAGCGCCCGCCCTGCCCCGCCATGATAGCCGTGCGCATCGAGCGTGATGTCGGTGATCAAGCCAACCTGCTCCGGGGCAATGCCGGGCATCGGCTGAAGCTGCCCGACGATATAGCCGATCACGTCGTCGCTGCGAGTGGCGACGAAAAACCCGATTCTCGAATCATCCAGCCAGGATTCGGCTGCGGCAGCCCACGCCTGGCGCGCATTCGGCGCGGGCGCAGTCCGACGGTCAGCGTAGAGAACGGTTCGCTCGTGCCAGAGGTGAGCCAGAACAGGAATGTCGGTCGCGGTTGCAGCGCGTACTGTAAACATTGTTCGTAGAGGATAGCACCCAGACCAGCACAAATCAAGCGTTGTGCGCCATAATAGACGGTATGGAACGAAGCGACACTCTCCCTCAGTTCAAGCGTGACGACCTGCCGATCTGGATGCAGCGCGCGATGCGTGGCACCGACTGGGGCGTGCTGATCGTGGTCGGCTTCTGCCTGCTGCTGGCGTGGTCGTTCATCGTGCAGCCGGGGCTGCCACGTACTAACGCCAGTGAACATTACGTCTTTCGCGCCGCCGATACCACGCAGGCGTTCGCCGAAGGGCGGCTGTACCCGCGCTGGTCGCCTTACGCCATCAACGGCTACGGCGCGCCGATCCCGAATTACTATCCGCCCGGCGCAGCATACGTCCCGGCGCTGCTCGACTATTTCATCACCAACGACCCAACGCTTGCCGTCAAGCTGGTTTACGTGGCGTCGCTGTGCCTCGCGGGGACGGCGGTATACGCGCTGGTTATGCGGCGGGCGGGCGCGGCGGCGGGCGTGATCGCCGCGCTGCTATACGTGTACAGCCCATACGTGAGCCTGGTCGCGCCGCACCTGCTGGGCGACCTGCCCGGCGTCATGTGCCTGGGGTTGATCCCGGCGCTGTTCTGGAGCGTCGAGCGGCTGCTGCGCCTCAACCGCCCGTTCGACATGGCGTATGCCGCGCTGGTCACCGCCGCGCTGGTGCTGACCGATATCCCCGCCGCCATTATCGGCTGGACGCTGACCGCCGCGCTGATCGCCTGGAACAGCGCCGATTACCCGCGCTGGTATCTGGCGCTCGGCGCGAGCGTGATGGGAGTCGGAATCGCGGGTTGTTACTGGCTGCCGGCGCTCGCCGAAGCCGACCTCGTGCAGTGGGTTGAACGACCACGCGAAATCCCCCATTTGTTGACGCTGGCGGAGTTATTCACGCCGCTGCGGCAGATCGACCCCGGCGCGCTGGTTCCCGTGCCGCAGTTCACGCTCGGCTGGGCAGCGCCAGCATTCACGCTGGTGAGTATCCCGGTGATCGTCCGCCGCCGCGCCGGGTTTCACGGGCTGTTCCTGATCCTCGGCGCGGCGCTGACGAGTCTGGCGCTGGCCGTCTTTCAATCAGAAGTGTGGCTGCTCGGCGCGATCAGCCTGTGCCTCGCCATCGCCGGGAGCGGGGTCGTCCTGTCCAAGCGCGCCCGCCTGTTCCTGCCGATCCTCGGCGTGATCATCCTCATCGCCGCGATGCCCGCCTGGATCGCTCCGCGCTGGTCGGACGCGCCAATCGACACGTCGGCAATCGCCCAGATCGACTACGAAACGCGCGGCTTCGGCATCCCGGCACTGCCCGACGGCGACCCGCTGCCGACGACCATTTCGCCCACGACCGCGCCCGACCGCGCGCTGATCGCCAGCTACCGCTCCGACGCGGTCACCAAAATCCAGACCGACCCCAACGCACAGATCGGGCTGCTGGAACACGGCACGCACGGCGACCGCATCCAGTTGCAGACGTTCGCGCCGACCGTGCTGCACGTCCTGACGGCGTTCTTCCCCGGCTGGACAGCGCGGCTGAACACCGCCTTCATGAACCTGACGCCGAGCAGCGCGGGGCTGATCGACGTGAACCTGCCGAACGCGGTGCGCGGCGAGCTGATCGTATCACTCGGCACCACCGTGCCGCGAACAATCGGCTGGCTGCTGACGTGGCTCAATTTCATCCTGCTCGGCATAATCACGCTTTACCGCTCGCGGCGCGGCGGCGAACATCACGAACTGCTCGAACTGCTTCCGCGCACCGAAGCACGGCTGCTGGGCGGACTGCTGGGCGGCGCGGCGGCGGTGCTGGCGCTGTTCGTGCTGCCGTTCGCGCCGCTGGCGACCGAGCCACAGCCGAAGACCACGCTCGCCGGCAGCGCCACGATTGACAACCGCTCCGACGCCGGGCTGGAAGTGCTGGCGTACCAACTTGGCGCGACCCATTACCATCCCGGCGATACAATCGACCTCACGCTGTACTGGCATACGCTGCGCTTCCTGACCGACAACTACCGTGTGCGCGTGTCGCTGCTCGACCTGACAACCGGCGATTACCGTCTGCCGAATGCGCCGCGCACGCCGGGCGACTACCCAACCGCTCGCTGGCTGCCGCGCCTGTTCGTCACCGACCCGTACCGCATCGCGCTGCCCGTCGATTTCCCAACCGGCACGTACAGCCCAGCATTGGAAGTCTGCGTCGCCGCCGGCGAAGAATGCGGCGCGCCGGAACCCCGACTGACCTTCTTCGAGCAGGACGGCAGCACGTATGGACAGGTGCTGGTGCTGCCGATCATTTTGATCGTCGAGTGATCTTGTAATTTATCGTCCCGACAGTACAATCTTGGGACAGGCTTCGCGCCGAAAAACCGGATTATCGGAAGCCGCGTCTGCTGTTGGCGAAGGAGAGATGATGGCGAAGAATCAGGAATATGCTGAGCAGCTCGGGCGCGCCTGGGCGCTTCACCGGCAAGGACAGAACGACTCCGCGATCCACGAATTCAGCGGACTGTTGCAAACCTCTGCGAACAATATCGACGCGCTCTATGGGCTGGCGCTGGCACAGCGCAGCAGCGGGCAGACCGAAGCGGCGCAGACGACCTTCGAGCGCTGCCTCGCGCAGATTAACGAAGCGCTGACGACGCACCCCAACGAAGACCGCTACGAAATGCTAGAAAAGATGACGCGCCAGCGTATCGACGAGCTGAAGAGCGGCAAGAGCTAAGCCGATCATGGAAAAACGCGAGCGTCTGGAAAAGACCATCGCGGGAGAACAAACGGATCGCGTGCCCGTCGCACTGTGGCGGCACTGGCCCGGTGACGACCAGCGCGCCGCCGATCTGGCGCGTTCTACCGTCGATTTTCAGAAAGCATTCGACTGGGATTTCGTCAAGGTCACGCCGTCCAGCAGCTTCTGCCTGACGGATTACGGCGCGCAGGATCAGTGGGAAGGCTCTCTCGAAGGCACGCGCGTCTACACCAAGCGCGTGATCGAGCGGTCGCTGGACTGGACCCAGTTGCGCGCGCTTGACCCAGGACGCGGGGCGCTTGGACGCCAGCAGGAATGCCTGCGGCTGATCTGCGAGGAACTGGGCGAAGCCGTGCCAGTCGTGCAGACCGTCTTCAGCCCGTTATCCCAGGCGAAGAATCTGGCGGGACGCGACGTGCTGCTGCGCCACATGCGGACGCAGCCGGATCGCGTTCACAGCGGGTTGAGCATCCTGACCGATTCGACCATGCGCTTCATCGAGTCGCTCAAGCGGCTGCCAGTCGCCGGGATTTTCTACGCAGTCCAGCACGCCGACTATGCCGTGCTTTCCGAAGACGAGTACCGCACCTTCGGCTTACCCTACGACCGCAAAATTCTCGACACGCTGCCGACGC
>JADLHH010000030.1 GCA_020848855.1 Anaerolineae bacterium
ATGTGGTAATTGGTGATCTGCGAGTCGAGGTAGCCCAGAGCGCCCAGGAACGCCGAACCGTTGTCGTCGTTGTCGATCAGTACGGTGCCGTCGGCGCTGACCAGCGCCACATACGAGTCGAAGTCGTTGGTCAAGCCGCGCACCGAAATCGTTACCCAATCGCCTGCCCGCGCGTCCAAATCGAGGCTGTAGGTCTCGCCGCTCGTCACCGAGCCGAGTTCGACCTGTTCGGTTGGCAGCCCGGTCGGCGCGTCAGTCGCTGCGCGCTCGACTGTCAGCGTGAAGCCGCCGGAACTGTCGAGGTAGCCGCGCACGTCGACTTCGTAGCGCCCGCTCTCGTCAAGGATCAGGTTGTAGATGCGGGCGTCGGTCGCCTGCAGATCGGGATCGGTCGTGCCGTAGTCGTCGTTATCGGCGATGAACGAGTCGTTCAGGTAAACGGCGATTCGCGGGTCAAGGTCGCCGGATGCCGCCTGCGCCGTGATCGTGTAGACATCACCGGCTTCCGCCTCGAAAGCGTAGGTGTACACGTCGTTGGTTTCGACCGTCCCCTGCACGACATCCCGGCTTTCGGCAGGCGGCTGCGTTGGGATGGTTGGCGGCGTGGTCGGCTGGAGTGGCTGGGTCGAGCCGTCGCCCCGGTCGATGCTCAGCTCGAAGTCGCCGCCGATCCCGGCAAAGCCGCTGATCTGGATGGTATACGTGTCGGTCTTGGGAATCTCAACATCGACGATCTGCGAGTCGTAGGGTCCCAATGTGGGATCGTTGAGCGTGTGATCGTCGTTGCTGGCGATTTCGCTCTCGCTGCTGTCGAGCAGCGCGACTTTCGGGTCAAGCTGGTTGTCGCGCGCCCGAACGGTGATCGTCAGCACTTCGCCTTCGTTCGCCTGAATGGTGTAGTTGAACACGTCGTTATCCGGCACGCGGTCGTTGACCGTCTCGCTGGCGGGCGGCTGTTCCGGCGCGCTGGCGCTTCCGGTTGACACCACGATTTCAACGTCGCCTTCCACGCTGGCGTCGAAGTTGCGCACCTGAATGAGATAGCGCCCCGAATCGCTCAGGTTGAGGTCAGCGATCAATGCGTCGCGCGGCGCGAGGTCGGTACGGCTGGTACGATGGTCGTCGTTTTCGGCGATGCTCGCACCGGTCGGGTCGATCACCGTCAGCAGCGGGTCGAGAACCCCATCGGCTTCCAGACTGCGGGCGGTAATCGAGATGATTTCCTCGCCGCTGGTCTTGTAGCCCAGGTTGACCGGTACGTCGCCGACCAGATGAACGGTCACCGGCGTATCTTTGCGAACCGGCACTTCGCCGGCGGAGGCTGCCGGGGTTGGCGTTCCGGCAGTGGGGCTTTCCTCACCGCCGCTCTGCGCCAGCACCGAGGGTACGAACACAAGGAGCACAAACAAGAGGACAATAATGCGTGTTTTCATCATTTTCACCTGCGAAGCAAAAAGGGGCTGACATGACAGCCAGCCCCTTTGTCACCACTTGAGACTATGAGCGGTCTACCGCCCGACTAGGACGACATCGGTGTAGCGCCTTCGGGCACTTCAATCGTATAGCGGTCGCCGAAGCCGCCCAGGTTGAGCGCGAAATTGAGCGTCACACCAGCGCCGGGCGCGACAATGTCCAGCGGGATATTGACGTCCAGCGCGGTCGAGGTCATCATGTCCGCCTCGACATTCTGCGTCAGGTCGACAGTCGCTTCGCTGAACATAGCGCCCATCATCGCTGCCATCTGCTGGATTTGCGCATCGGTCATTTCGGTCCCGGACGAGCCGCCCATCGAACCGGCGACCAGCGGGGCAACCGCCGGGCTGGAGATCAGCGCGGAAATATCCAGGCTGAGGGTGTAGGTGTCGCCGGCGCGGGTCAGGCTCAGGAAGTCGGACGCCTTCATATCCTCGAAGCCTTCCATCATGCCGGACAGGTCGCCCATGGACGACATATCGCCGGAGGCAAGCGCCGACGGATCGACCGGCACACCTTCGGACGAGGCGAGACCGCCGAGCATCGACGAGGCTTCTTCGAGCGTCATCGACTGCCAGCTTGAGCCATCATTCACGTAGACATTGCCATCGACAACGCGAATGCCGAACGTAATCGGAGTTTTCTCGCCGGAGGAAGTGGCAGTGCCGGTCACATCAAGCTGCAAACCGGGGTTTTCCGGGTCGGCGATGACAACACCGCTGCCAGTAAGCGCGACGGAAACGTCGCCGCCTTCGTCAGCCATGCCGGTCACACCTGCCGACAGACTGAAATCGAGGCTCATCGAGCTTGCAGAGAAAGTGGCTTCATTCGCTGCCACCCAGGCATCGAAGTCTGTCTGGCTGGCTCCGAGTGTATCCTGGGCAAGCGCGGCGGGCACGACGGCGAGCACCAGCGCCAGCAGTAAGAGGGCTACACTTAACTTCTTCATTGCGTGATTTGCTCCTGAAATATTCGGTGAAGAGGACGACGGATTAGGAGTGCAGTCGCCTTAAACCAGTGTACGGGTGATTCACCGCGTTTGTCAAACAAAAAGGATTAAAAAAACTATAAAAACGAGCGATACGTTTCCCTCACGGTTCCATCGCGTGGCTGACGACCGGCAGGCGCGGGTCGATGCTTTTCCAGCCCGCCTTGACCCATGCATATGCCGGGTCATCGCTGTTGGCGAGCGACTGCGCCGACCCCGCCAGAAAGTTGAGATAGTAGGTCGTGTAGCCGTGCGCGCTGACGACCGGGTGATAGCCTTCGGGAACCAGCACGCAGTCGTGGTTCTGCGCCATCATCACCGCGTCGATGCTCCGGCTGTCGGTATAGACGCGCTGGTAGGCGTAGCCTTCCGGGCGGTCCAGCTTGTAGAAGTAGATTTCTTCGAGGTCGGCTTCGAGCAGCCTGCCCTGCGCGTCGACGCGGTGCACGTCGTGCTTGTGCGGCGGGTAGCTCGACCAGTTGCCGCCCGGCGTGTACACCTCGACGGCGACGATCCGCTGGCAGTCGAAGCCGGGCGGCATAATGCTGTTGATCTGGCGCGAGGCGTTTTCGCCGCCGCGCAGCTCGATCTGGCTGTCCTGCGGCGTGACCAGCCGCGCCGGGTGGTCTTCTTCGCTGGCGACCCAGCACGACGCGACTTCGAAGCCGTCCGTCAGCGCCTCAATCTCGAAATCAACGCCCCGCGACAGGTAGACGGCATACGGCATCCCGCTGAATACGTTCGGTCTTCGCCCGACGCGCTCGAAATCGCCCTGGCTGGTGCGAATTGTGGCGACGCCGCCCAGGATGACGTGCGCGTACTCGTTGTCGGCGGTGCTGGCGCTCCACGTTTCGCCCGTGTTGAGCCGCCGCGCCGCCATGTTGAGATACTGCCAGCCCGCCTGGGCAGCCGAGACCTGCGCGAAAATCCCGTTCTTGCCGTCATCCTGCGACCGGATGAGCATCGTTTCGGCGGTGTAATTCATGGATCAGTCCTTTCAAGTGCCGGGCGAAACAAAGTTTCGCTCGTGCCGAGTACCGAGTCAAGAACAATACCGCATACCGGACAGACAGCGTACTTTCTCAGCCCTCAGTCCTCTTCCCTCAGTCCTTTTTCCTCAGCACTCAGCACTAGATTGGCGGTAGCGCCCGCTGGCGCACGGTCAGCGCCTGCGCTCCCCGCAGCGAAACCCACGTCAGTGCGGCATACAGCGCCATGCACGCGAACAAGCCGAGCACATAATAGAAGGATGACGCGCCGCTGCCGGCATTGGTGCCGATGATCGCCAGCATCCCGCCGTCCAGCGGCGTGATGAACAGCGCCGGGATCATCGAGGCGAGCGCCGGCTCGATATCGCCGAACGGCAGCATGAACGATACCATCACCATAGCGAGCGACAGCACGATCGTGCCAAAGTGGAACGCCATGCCGACGCGGTACGCCGTCACCTCGCTCCTGACCACCAGCGACGCCAGCAAGCCGAGCGTTCCGGCGAATGCCGTGTACGTCAGTGGGAAGACGGCGGTTACCACCGCGATCAGGATGACGCTCAGCAGCGGCGGCTGGGGATAGTAGGGATTCGCCTGCGCGGATGCGCCCAGCGTGCCGACCCACAGCGCTAGGCAGAATCGGAGCAGCAGCAGCGGGCGGTATACCTGCCAGAGTGTTTTCATCGTCGCCCACCACTTGCCGTACACGATGCGCCGCGCATCGACGCCGGTCAGCAGCAGGCTTTCCCAGGTGCGCCCCTGTTTTTCGCGGGCGATGGATGTCGAGGCAAGCTGCAGTCCGGCGACTGAAAACGACAGATGATGGATCATGATCAGCCCGCCGATCAGGACGGTCAGCGTGCCGAACCAGCCGCGCAGCAGTTCTTCGAGGTCGCGGGCGTTTACGCCCAGCAGTCGGGCAAGCTGTGGCAGTGCGAACAGCAGGCTCAGGCTGGAGAGCAGCGCCGTGCCCAGGGCAAAGCTGAACAGCACCGACCAGCGCCGCCATTTCAGGCTTAGGGATGCGCGCTGCTGGTGGCTCAGTTCCGCTCGCGCGATTGGGTTGTCGCCCAGCGACTGCGGGAGTGATGCCACATCCTGCCTCTCGTCCGTTCGTCGTTCCGGGGGCGCTGGTGTATCGTCAGTGCAGTATTTCGGCGCTCCCCTACGTCTATTCTAGTATGGGAATCCGGCGGAGATCGGTAACGAGTGGGCGTGAAACGTTCAGATAACTTTACACACGACCCAGCCGGCGGTGTCACCGGCGACTCCGCTGGCGACTCTGCCGGGCGCTTTCAGACGGTGTACACCGCGTACCTGCCGCGCCTGTACGGCTACGTCGCAGCGCGCGTCGACGACGCGGCGGAAGCCGAAGACCTGGTCTCCGAGATTTTTCTGAAGGCGGTGAAGCACTTCGACCAGCTTCAAGCCGCCGACGCGCTCACCACCTGGCTGTTCACCATCGCCCGGCGCACCGTCGCCGACCACTACCGCCGGCGCAGGCTGCCCGCCGTCCCCTACGATGCCCTCGAAGATGCACCCGCCGACGACCCGCTGCCGGATGTCGTGCTGGCGCGGGCGGAGAATGCGGCGCACATCCGCCAGTTGGTCAGAACGCTGCCGCCGCGCCGTCAGGAGGTGCTGGTGCTGCGTTTCTTCGCCGGGCTGCGCAACCACGAAATCGCCCGCGTGCTCGAACTGGACGAACACACCGTCGCGTCGCACCTCGCGCGCGGGCTGAAGGATTTGTACGCCCGGTATCAGGCGTCGGAAGTCGAGGAACGAGAAGATGCAGACGGAACACGATGATGCCCGGTTTGCCGCGCAGGTCGAGCGGCTGCTCACCGGCGCGGATGATCACGGCTTGGACGACGAGCTGGCGCGGTTCTGCCGACAGGTCGCCGCTGCCTGCCCTGCGCCCGGTACAGAATTCGCCGAGGCGCTGAACGGACGTTTGCGTAGCGAAATTGAGAAACAGGAGGGACGATTGATGTGGCGAATGAAACATACCCGGCTGACGACCAAAATCGCGCTGGCGCTGGTGGCGGCGCTGGTGATCGTCACGGTGGCTTACGCGGTCGATGCGCTGTTGCAGCGGATCATCAACTATGACGCCGGGCTGAAAGCGGTCAATGACGCCGAATTGGGCACGCCGCTGAACCTCAGCCAGACGGTTGACGACTTGACCGTCAACTTGCAGTGGGTCTACGCCGACGAGAACCGGATCAGCCTCGGCTACGTCGTCAGCGGCGAAGGTCCGCTCGACAGCCCGGCGCAGGATTACTATCCCCGTGATATGGTGCTGAGCGACGGCGATGGCAACGTGTTCCCGTCCGCCGGGGGCATGGGCTACACTGGCGAGGGGGGCGAAGCCGCGCAGGTCTCCTCGTTCGACACGTCAAAGGTCGGGTCGCTGCCCGAAACGCTGAACCTGCATCTGGAGCTGCGCGTCGAAATCATGACCCATGATGCACGCGCGACTCTCGAAGCCAAACCCACGCCCGCCCCGGATGCGACGTCCGTTGTGGAACAGATCGGTCCCGGCGACTTCCCATTTTCGGGTCCGTATGGTCCCTTCGTTTTCGACTTCAGCGTCAGCAGCAAGCCGAGCCGGATCATCAACTTCAACCAGACCGTGACCGATCAGGATGTGCCGATCACGCTCAAGCGGGTCATCATCGCGCCGTCGCAGACCCGCGTCGAAGTCTGCTTCGACCCGCCCGTCGAGAAAGAAGGCGGCTGGGCGCTGATCCCGTTCCTGTCGATCAACGGCAGCGACCTGCTGACCGAAAACCCGCCGGTCGCGCCGGGCGAGCAGTTGCTCGAAGGCACGAACTGCCATTCGCTGATTTACAACGCGGCGTTTGGCGACCGTACCGGCGACTGGTCGCTGCGGATTCAGGAATTGGTCGGCTTCGGGGCGTCCGGTGCAGATGCCTTGCAGACGCGCATCTCCGGGTCGTGGGTGTTCCACTTCACCGTGAACGCGGAGTAGCGAATTGTGTGTAGGGGCGGGTATTAGATGAACCCCGCCGCCCGAACCCGCGCGGATGTTCGCGCCCTTCCCTGAAATCGGGGAAGGGAGGCGCTGCGCAACCGCGCGACAGGCAAACCGCAGGTTTGCACGGGGTAAAACGGTGCTGATTTCCGTTCAGGTCGGCGGCGGGACAGCAGTGTCGCTCCGTTCGCGAAAGCGGCGGAACTCTGCTTCAAGCTGCGCCAGTTCCTCGTCGGACATATCTTCCAGGTCGACCATATTGTCGCGCGCCTGCTCCGCCGAGCGGATCAGTTCGTCCAGCTTCAGGTGAATCGCCTTGGCATCGCGGTTCTGCGTGTTCTGGATCAGAAAGACCATCAGGAAGGTGACAATCGTCGTCCCGGTGTTGATGACGAGCTGCCAGGTATCGGAAAAGTGGAAAATCGGTCCGGTAATCGCCCAGACGACGATGATGCCCAGCGCGACGATGAAGCTCCAGGGCGAGCCGACAATGCCGGATATCGTGTGCGCGAACTTGCGGAACATCTCGTTCATAGCCCCACATCCCACGGTATGTTCAACTGGCGCGGATCAATCTAACGAATCACATTATAGCAGCAAGTGATCCAACTGTGCCCGCGAATGTGTGAGGAATTGTGGCGAGGATCAGCTATCGTCGTCGCCCAGCCAGGCGTACTTGTCCTGAAGCGCCGCCCAGTAATTGGCGCGGCTCAGCACACGGATGGGGCGAAATTCCGGCAGCAGCAAGCCGGTAAGCGCGCCTCCGTAGACGCAGCTTGTGTCCAGCGCATAAACGCGCGGCGCGCCCGACGGGTAGAGCAGGGGGAGTGTCAAGCCGAGATAATTGCGATGCCCGACAACCAGCGGCTTGTCACCATCGTAGAGCGTGTACCAGGGCTGGTCAAAGCGTTCCAGCAGGTAGTTCGCGCCGCTGGTCGCGCCGACGATCACAGTATCGCGCTGCTGAGCGAGCGGCACGCCCGGCTCGAAAAAGCCATGAACGAGGTCGGCTTCCGGCAGTTCGAGGTAAGCCGGCAGCGAGCGCATGTAGTCGAGCGCTGCCGGGTAGTCGTCGCTGAACTGCATGATGGCGATGCGCTGCGACTGAGCGAGGTTGGTCTCGCCGCGTTCGGCGCGAATGTGCTTGCGTTCGTGGTTGCCCATGATCGCGCTGGCGTTGGGGGTGTCGCGGAAGAAACGCAGCACGCGCGGCGACTGCGGTCCACGATCCACCAGATCGCCCACACTGATGATGCGGTCGTCCGAGCCGAGCGCCGCCGCGTCGAGCAGCGCCTGAAGCTCATCCCAGCAGCCGTGAATGTCGCCGACGATCAGCGTTTTCACAATGGCTCGACTAAAGACTTGACCATTGTGCCGACCATGCCGCCGCCTTTGGGGTGTGGGTAAATGTCCACGATGCGGTAGCCGATGCGCTTGTACAGGTTGATGTTGCTCTCCAGCACCATGCGCACGCTGATTTCCATGCGGCGGCTGCCGTGCTCGCGGGCGAGTTCTTCGATGTACGCCACCATTGCCGAGGCGATACCCTGCCCGCGATACGGCGTTAGCACCGAGACGCGCCCGATGTAGCACGCCTCATCACGCCAGGCGTAGCGCGCCGAGCCGACCGCTTCGCTGCCCACCCAGGCGAGGATCGCGCCGCCCTGATCAAGCGCGACGATCACGTCATCCAGCGTTTCGGCATGGACGCCCGATGGCGGGTCGAGGACGCCCAGATATTCGGCGAACGCCTGCTGCATGATGTCGTAGACCAGCGGCGCGTCGTCCAGTGTGGCATGGGTGATGCGAATCGCCATCAGTCGAAATCTGTCGGTAGGTCGGGCTGGCGCAGGTGTTCGAAGAAGCGCGCGAGCTGCCCGGTCGTCACGCGCCCGATAGACAGCTCTGGGATTGCGTCTTCCTCGAACCAGCCGACCGCGCCAGTTTCGGCAAAGCTGGCGCTGGTCAGCGTGAGGTCGATGCGGCGCTCCGGGTCGGTTAGCTCGCAGCGGAAAAAGGCTTTGTAAGCGTGGAACGGGAACGGCGGGTGATCGTGCTTGTTGCGGTCGAGCAGCGCCAGCAGCTTGACGGCGCGCGTCAAATAGCCGGTTTCTTCGTAAATCTCGCGCACCACCCCTTCGCCTGCCGATTCCCCGATGTCTGCCCAGCCACCGGGCAGCGTCCAGCGGTAGTTGTCGAGCTTTTCCTGCACCAGCAGGATTTTGTCGTCGCGGAACACGACGCCGCGCACGTCGACTTTGGGCGTGGCGTGCCCGGTCTGCGCGTCGAACAGCGCGTGGATCGTGTCGAGGTCAGCGCTGCCGTTCGCCGCCAGCATCTCGGCAGCGATCTCGCTCACCTGCTCATAGCGCTCTTGGTCGAACGGCGGCGGGTTGTAATTCAGCCCGGTCTGGGCGATGGCTTGCAGCTTTTGCGCCCACGCCACCGTCTTGGGAATTACCATTCGCTCGCTCCTGTTACGCGCCAACCGGCGTCTAAGGATAATCCCCGTACCCCGGCTCGGCAATACCTGATCCGGTGTTTCAGGCGCGGGCAAATCTGCGGCATAATAGGCGTTGACGATCTGCGCGACCCGGTGTCGCGGACATAACTGCCCATAGGGGCGCTGACTGGGGCTTGATGCACGTCCACACGAACGTCAACCTGCTGCCATCCGCGCTGAACGAGCGCCTGCTCGCCGTGTTCGATGCCGGTCTGCGCGACCTGTTCCCGGCGTTCGGCGTCGCGGCGTTTCTGGGCGGCACGCTGGTGCTGGATATCGCCGGCGGGGTGATCGACCCGGCAGCCGGGCAGGGCGTCGTCACGCCGACCACGCGCTTCGACCTTGCTTCGCTGACCAAGCCGTTCACGGCGACCACCTTCCTGGCGCTGGTCAGCCGGGGCGTGGTGAAGCTCGATGATCCGCTCATATCAGCGATCCCGGAATTCGGCAGCGCCATGCGCGCGCCGGAGCGCATCACCTTTCGCCACCTGCTCACCCACACGGCAGGCTTGCCGCCCTGGGGCGCGATCTACCACGCCGAAGCGCAGCCCGCGCCGCCGCCGCCCGACCAGCCCGATCCGGTGACGCGCGGCGAGCGCTGGACGCGGGCGCTGGCGACGATCTGCGCCTACCCGTTCGATAATGATGCCGGTGACGGCGTTCGTTACAGCGACCTCGGCTTTGTGCTGCTGGGCGAAGCCATCGCCCGGCTGTGGTATGCTGGCAGCGACGCTCCGATGCGCGCCCATCTGGGTCTGGACATGGTGATCTGCGAGGGAATTTGCGAGCGGCTCGCGCTGGAATCGCCGTGCTTCAACCCGGCGCAAAACGGCATCGACCGCATGACGATTGCGCCGACCGAGGACGATCAGAGCTGGCGCAGGCGCCGGGTGTGGGGCGAAGTCCACGACGAAAATGCCGACGCCGTCGGCGGTGTAGCGGGTCACGCCGGGCTGTTTGCTGCGGCGGGCGACGTGGCGGCGTTCGGGCAGGCATGGCTGTCGCGCGACCCGCAGCTTCGCGTCGCCGCCGACCTGATGGATCAGGCGGTTAGCGAACAGGCTGCCAGCGACACCGACCGGCGCGGCTGGGGCTGGCTGCTGCGGCTGCCGGAGGGGTCGTCTGCCGGCGAGAAGTTCAGCCCCCGTTCCTATGGGCACACCGGCTTCACCGGCACGTCGCTGTGGATCGATCCCGAACGGGCGCTGGTCGTCGCCCTGCTGACCAACCGCGTGTACGGCGGGCGCGCCAGCGACGGCATCCACGAGTTTCGCCGCGCCGTCCATGATGTATTGGCGGATATCTGATCATGGTCAACGTCCCGGTGAAACCTGTCCTCGCCGCGCCGCTGTTCCCGCGCCTGTACGAAACTCATTTCGACCTGCTGCGGTCGCTCACGCCGGAACAGTGGGGGCTGCCGACCGCCTGCGCCGGTTGGTCGGTCAAGGATGTGGCGTCGCATATGCTGGCGGATGATGTCGGCTGGCTCTCCGGCGGGCGCGACAGCTTCCGCGAAAAGCCGGATCGCCCGATCAAGGAATGGGACGATCTGGTCGATTGGATCAACCTGCGCAACGAGGGCTGGGTGTGGTCGACGCGCCGCATGAGCACACGCCTGCTGGTCGCGCTCGCGCCGATCATCGGGCGCTGGCTGCTCAGCTATGTCGATTCGCTCGACCCGTTCGCGCCGGGACCCGTCATTAGCTGGGCGGGCAGCGACCCCGCGCCGATGTGGATGCAAATCGGGCGCGAACTCACCGAGCGCTGGATGCATCACCAGCACATCTGTGACGCGGTCGGCGTCGAAAGCCTGAAGGATGCCGAAATGGTTCACGCCGTCCTCGACATGTTCGTGCGGGCGCTGCCCTACACTTATCGCCGCGTCGAAGCGCTCGACGGCAGCGTGATCACCCTCTGGCTGATCGGCGACGGCGGCGGAAGCTGGTCGCTGATGCGCTGGGACGACGGCTGGCGGCTGCTCGCCGTGACCGAGCTTGCGCCCACCTGCACGGTGACGCTGCCGGTCGACACGGCGTGGCGGCTGTTCACCAAAGGTATGACCGGCGAGCAGGCGCGCCGCGCCGCGATCATCGAGGGCGACAAGACGCTGGCAGAGCCGCTGCTCCACATGGTGTCGATCATCGCCTGACTGATGCAAAATAGGTATGGTGATGTAGGGGCACGACATGTCGTGCCCGGACTTTTCGCCGTCGCGTGTCGTCGCTTCATGGGCGACGATGCCCCTGTGCGTGGACGCTATTGCCCGCCGACCAGCGCCACGATTCCGGGCGAGCCGAGTCGCGCGCAGGTGAATTCGCCGCGCGGGTACGACTGCGGCGTCTGTGCCAGGCGTGGCGACGCGAAGGCAGGCAGGAAGATCAGGCTGCCGTGCCCGTGCAGGCAGAACGTAATCGCATGGTCGAAGCGGTCAACCGCGACGCCCTCGATCGTCAAGCCGAACAGGTCGTATGCCTGCTGCACGCCGCGTTCGATCACGTTCTGATTGCCGATTGCGCCGGGGTTGATCAGGAATTCGCCGTCACGGGCGATCTCGCGGCAGTAGACCGCGCCGTCCGGTACGGCGTCGTCCATCTGCTCGACCTGCAGGTTGTCGTGGTCGAGGTCGGCGCAGACCGGCAACGCGGCGGCTTGCAGCGCTTTCACCACTTCGACTCCGACATCCGCCAGCGCGCGGAAGGCGCGTGCGACTGCGTCCTTGACCGGATCGCTCTGTGCCTGCGCGCCGAGCGCCAGCCCGCACAGCAGCACGAGCGCCACGCTGATCCGTAACCTGTTCATGCCCAGTCCTTTGCATCCATTTATCACGGTTTATGCCTGTCGTCCCGACGGCGGCAGGTCGAGCGCCTGTTCCAGCGGCGTGGGCGCTTGCTCGTCGGCGTCGCGTTCTTCGCGGATGGTCGCCAGTGCGTCGGGATGGATCAGACCGATTTCGGCGGCGTGCAGGGCGGCAGCATACGAATCCTTGACCAGCAGCACCGGCACGCCCAGCGTCTGCACCTCGTTCACGATTGCCCGCGTTCGCGCATCGCGCCGCCGCGATGCCGACGCGGCGCGGATGTAAATCGCCCGGATGCGTTCCGGGAAGCGCCGGGCAATCTCCCGGTAGATGAGCGGGTCTTTCTCGCCACTGTCGCCGATCAGCACGAACGACAGGTCGGGATACGTCTTGAGGATCGTTTCGATAGCGGCGGTCTTGTGCCGCTGGCGGCTCTCGATGATGAACACCTTCTCGTCGAGACCGTAATCCGACAGGAACAATGCGCCGAGCGGGATTTCGCGCACGACGAAGAAGTCGTGCAGCAGGTCGTACAGATTCCACGCGCTGCTGGAGACGTAGAAGATCGGGTTGAAGCGCGCGCCCGACGACCCGCGCCGCAGCGCCTGGTACAGCTTGGCGACGCCCTCGAACGGCAGCCGCGTGTGGGCGTTTTCCAGAAAGGTGTTGCGCAGCAGGCTGAAGATGTCGGTCACGTTCGAGCGCAGCACCGTGTCGTCGATGTCGCTGATCACGCCGAATTCCGCGTCCGGCGGCGGCACGATCACCTGCCCCTGCGCCGTGAATTCAGCCGGTTCAGCCGGGTTCAGCGCCTTGCCGGGGTAGTCCACAATTTCCAGACCGATCAGGTAGATGTGGTCGTCGCTCGGCGGCAGCGCGCCCGGCTGGAGCCGAAATTCGAAGTAGCCTTCGACATTGGTGGTCGTCGTTTCGGTGCAGCCCCCGAAGGTCGCCTGCACGGTCGCGCCGGGGATTTCGTCGCTTTGGAAGCGCTTGTACATGTCGACCACGTTGCTCAGCGGGCTGGCGCTCGCCATCGGCTCGCGGATGCGCTTGTCGCGCAGCACCCGTCCCTTGAGGATCAGCGTATCCGGCGTGCCGTAGCCGACGAACGGCATGATCAGCAGCGCCCCCAAGCCGCGCCGCTGCCGCAGCCGGAATTTGGTGGCGTCGTAGCGGTCTTCGACGGCAACCAGCGCCCGCAGCAGTCGTCGCCGGACGCTGCTCATCTGCCGACCTTTGCTTGACTTGCCGTGTTCACACCCATCCTGCTTCCTGACAATCATTTCGATTCACATTATACCGCATCATGCGGGAGTTTCCGGCTGTGATCGAACGATTCTCAGGAAACGGTAACGCGGCGCTAGCGTATCCGCCTAGTGCATCGAGTCGAGGATTTCCCGGCGCTTTCGCTGGTATTCGTCCTCGGTCAGCAAGCCGGACTGCCGCGCTTCGTCAAGCTGGCGCAGCTTCGCGGACAGATCGCCGCTCTGGGGCTGCTGCCGGGGGCGCGGGGCAGCGGTTGGCGTTGGGTTTGCCGGGAAATCAAACCCATAGGTAGAGACGGTGACGCGGTTTGCGCTGCGCCGCCGCGCCGACAGGATGAAGCCGATCACCACGAACAGGATGCCGACCGTCAGCACGCATCCGCCGAGCGCCGGGATGAACATCGACGGGATGCTGCTGAAGACCTGCCCCAGCATCCCCTGCACGAAACTGCCGGTGACTTCGCGGCGTTCGCCCGCGTCGTTGACGCAGAAGTAGCTCACCTGGCGTCCATAGCCGGTTCCCGGCGAATAGCTTTCGGGTCCCATCACCTGATCGAGCGTTTCGCCGGGGTTGCACAATTCCTCGGCGGTGGGGTCGATTGCATCAGTGAGGTTGCTCAGGAAATTCGTGCCGATCCCGCCGACACCGGCTGCCATGCTGCCGATTCCGACGACGACAAGTAAAATGCCGACGATCATGATCAGACGGCTCATCTGCGTCCCACCTTTCCCGCGAGTGAATGACGATCAGTATACGACAGATTCGCGGCGTTCCACCGGGTCGTTGTGCTATAATTCCGGCGAAATGGACGGCAGCGTTGTCAATTCAGGATTAAAAATGCCAATCATTACCATCGATCACATCGCCGAATACGTCGGACAGGAAGTGACCGTGCGCGGCTGGGTGTACAACCGCACCGACAAAGGGCGGCTTCAGTTCATCCAACTGCGCGACGGCACGGGTATCGCCCAGTGTGTCGCCTTCAAGAAGGAGATGGCGCCGGAAGAATTCGAGGTCGCCGGCAGGCTCACTCAGGAATCGTCGGTCATCGTCACCGGCGAAGTGCGCGCCGACGAGCGCGCGCCGGGCATCCCCGGCGGCTTCGAGATCGGCATCCGGTCGCTGTCGCTGGTGCAGATGTCGGAAGAATATCCGATTTCGCCGAAGGAGCACGGCGTCGAATTCCTGCTGGATAACCGCCACCTGTGGGTGCGCTCCAGCCGCCAGTGGGCGATTCTGCGCATCCGCGCGACGATCATTCGGGCGCTGCGCGACTTCATGGACGACAACGGCTACCTGCTGGTCGATACGCCTTTGATCACCCCGGCGGCGGGCGAGAACACCACCACGCTGTTTGGGCTGGATTACTTCGGCGAGCCGGCATACCTGGCGCAGACCGGGCAGCTTTACAACGAAGCCAATATGATGGCATTCGGCAAGGTCTACTGCTTCGGTCCCACCTTCCGCGCCGAAAACTCCAAGACGCGCCGCCATCTGATGGAATTCTGGATGATGGAGCCGGAAGCCGCCTTCCTCACGCTTGAGGAGATGATGAACCTCGAAGAGCGGATGATCGTCTCGGTCGTCGAGCGGGTGATGGACAAACATCGCCCCGAACTGGCGATCATCGAGCGCGACCTCGGCAAGCTGGAAGCCATCCAGATGCCGTTCGCGCGCATCAGCTACGACGACGCCGTCGCGCACTTACAGCAGAAGTACGCCGAGACCGACGACCCCGAACAGAAAGACCTGCTCAGGATCACCTGGGGCGAAGACTTCGGCAGCCCGCACGAGACCGCCATCGCCGAGATGTTCGACCGCCCGGTGTTCGTCTATCACTACCCGACGGCGGTCAAAGCCTTCTACATGCAGCCGGTCGAGGGCAGACCGGAAGTGTGCCGCAGCGTCGACCTGCTCGCGCCGGAAGGCTATGGCGAGATTTCCGGCGGCAGCGAGCGTATCTACGACGCGGCACTGCTCGAAGAACGGGTCAAGACGATGGAAATCCCGCGCGAGGCGTATGCCTGGTATCTCGACTTGCGGCGCTTCGGCAGCGTGCCGCACGCCGGTTTCGGCATCGGCTTGGAGCGCACGATCACGTGGATTTGCGGCTTGCCGCACCTGCGCGAAGCCATCCCGTATGCCCGGATGCTCAACCGCAATTACCCGTAGGCGGTGCTGGACAGGAGAACACGTCGATGGCGGAAGCTGTTCCTTTCGAGAAGATCGTCGTTCCACTGGATGGCTCACGCTGGGCGGAAAAGGCGATTCCCCACGCCGAGCAGATTGCGCGCGGCGGCGGGGAATTGATCCTGCTGCACGTGTTCAAGCCTGCCGGGTCGCAGTTTATTGGCGATGCCGCCCTCGCCAACCAGACGACCCATCTGGACGAAGCGCGGCACAACGCCGAGCGTTACGTGAAAGAACTGCGCAGCAAATCCAGCAGCCGGAACGTCAGGGTGCGCGCCCACGTCGTTGAAAGCGGCGATCTGGCGACTGCGGTCTGCGAGTTTGTGACGGCGGAAGGGGCGGACGTGGTGGTAATGCCCGCCGCCAGCCATAACCGTCTGGCGCGCATCCTCATGGGCGACATCACCAACCGGGTCTCCGGCTGCGTGCGCGCCTGTATGCTCCTCGTGCGCGGGAATCTCGAAGCGGAATGGCACGAAGAATCGGCGAAGGCGCTGGCAGCCCGCGATACTGAAGCCGTGCCCGACGCCATCCCCCAGACCACCGCGCCCGCGCCCGATGTGCTGATCCAGCAGCTCCTCTCGCTGCGCGACGCGGGCATCCTGAGCGCCGAGGAGTGCGACGAAAAAATCGCCGAGGTCCAGAAGCGGTTCTAGCGCCTGTTTTGCATTTTTAACCCCTCATCCCGCGCAAACCTGCGGTTTGCCTTGCCTTTCTCCCACACAAGCGAGGAGACGGGGGGAACGTGGGGCGTGTCCCTCGCCCCGTTTATGTGTTGAGGACACCTTTGCACAAGGAGGCGAGTTCTGCCTCAAATACGCCAGGTTTTCTCCCCCTCCTTGAAATCGGGGAGGGGAAAGCTCACCGCAGGTGAGCCGGGGTGGGGTCGAGCGAACGATTCCCTCTGGTTGTCATCGCACTACCAAAACGTGTCCCTCGCTCCGCCCCGCGATTCTTGCCGCGAACTGCGTGATTGCAAACGCCGCGATCAGCAGCACGACCATCACCGCATATGCCGGGCGGATGCCCACCGCGTCGGCGAGCCGTCCGAGGATCAGCGGCAGGGTGAAAATCGCCACGCCCGACGCCAGCGACGAAAACGCGCTGGCGCGCACGGTGCTGCCTTTGGCGGCGCCGATGGCGAGCGACAGGATCAGCGGGTACAGCCCCGCCACCCCCAGCCCGGTGATGAACAACCCGGCGACCCCTGCCAGCGGCACGAGAGCCGCCCAGTAGGTCAGGAAGCCGACCGTCGCCACCAGCAGCGACCCGGTGACGATCTGGTGCGTGGAGAAGCGCTGCACCAGCCGGCTGCTCGCCAGCCGCCCGACGATCATCCCGCCCAGAAACACGCTCACCGCCTGCGCGGCTTCGGCTTTCGGCATCCCCAGCCCGGTCTCCAGATAATCGGCGCTCCAGAAGATCATGCAGAATTCGACCGACACCGCCACTACCAGCGCCGCCCAGTAAACCCAGTACAGCGCCGGAAGCTGCCGCTCGCCCCGATTCGAATCCGCCGGCGTTTGTGTGGGTGGAAAGCTGACTCGGTTGAAAGCAGCACGCATCGCCACAATCGCCAGCACGGCGACCACCAGCGCCGCCCGCCAGCCGAGTGTCGATACGGCAAACCAGCCCACCAGCACCGGTGCGATAGCGCTAACCAGCGAGGCGATCACGTTGGCTTCGGAGAGCGCCACCGCCCGCTTGTCCCCGTGCTGGTCGGACAGCGCCGACGGCACGATAGCCAGGATCAGCGAGCCGATCAGCCCCATCAGGAATGACGCGCCGATGGTCAGCGCCGGTTCGCGCCCGGCGATCAGCAGCAGCGCGCACAGGCTCATCCCAAACGCGCTGATCCACAGCGAACGCCACCGCCCCAGCCGGTCGATCACGCGGTGACCGATCAGCCCCGCGCCGATGATGCCCAGCGCGAACGCCGAAAAATGCAGGCTGCTGACGGTATACGACAGTTCAAGCTCGTTTTTCAGAAACGGCGTGATCGGACCGAAGATGTTCAGAAAATATCCGTAGAGCGCCAGCATGAAGTACGCCAGCCAGGTGGCGCGGCTGCGGACGAATGGTTGTGGCAAAATTCTTACTCCTCGACGGGATGTGCGAGTACCGGAGCGGCAGGCTTGCGGAAGCGCACCGGTCATCAAGTGTAATCCTTCACCGGTGAATTGTCAGGAGCACACGCCGCCGTCCTCAGTAGATTCAAGTCCAGGATTTGAAAACCGCTGCCCCGCTGCCCGTTTGTCGTTTGTAGGGGCGAGGCATTGCCTCACCCATTTTCGGGTTCTTGGCGTTCTTGGCGACTTGGCGGTTCATGAATTTGCTTTTGCAGTTTGATGCGACAACCCTGCCGCCATCCCACTGGCGCGTTTCGTTGACGACGGTGTTCGCAGATGCTACGATCACATTAACATTCCCGACCGCGATGCTCGTCCCTTTCATTCACGCGCCTCGGCGGTCTAGCCTGGCTGGTTGGAGTTTTCATGTATATTGAATTTCTTTCCCGGATTATTGGCATGGTGCTGTTCGCACTGGCTGGCGCGCGGCTGGGCGTCCTCGCCGCCGCCGCGCTGGATTTGCCGGAACTCGGCGTCTCATTCATTTTTGGGTTGGTCGGTGTCCTGTTCGGCTTGATTCTGACTCCGTGGCTCACGGTGCGCCCGCTGCGCTGGCTCAGCCGTCTGGTCAGGGAGATGCCGGTCGAGGTCATGTTCACGACCCTGTTCGGCTTGGTGCTGGGGCTGCTGGTCGCGCTGCTGGCGGCGTACCCGCTGTCGCTGCTGGACGAGCCATTCGGGACGCTCATCCCGCTGATCGTGCTGCTGCTCGCCACCTACCTGCTGACGACCATTTTCAACGTCCGCTCGCGCGAGGTGTGGCTGTTTTTGAGCGAGTGGCTCGGCTGGGGACCGAAAAACAGCCTGCTTGGCGCGGGCAGCGAGCGCCAGCTTATTCTCGATACCAGCGTGCTGATCGACGGGCGCATCGTCGATATCGCCAAGACCGGCTTCCTCGGCGGGACGCTTATCGTGCCGCGCTTTGTCATCTCCGAGCTGCACCGTGTCGCCGATTCATCCGACGCGCAGCGTCGTAATCGGGGTCGGCGCGGGCTGACCAAGCTCAACGAGCTTCAGCGCGAGCCGGGCATCGCCTTCAGGATCATCGAAGAAGATATGGACGAAGTCGCCGAAGTCGACGACAAGCTAGTTGTGCTGGCGCTGCGCATGAACGCGCCGGTCGTCACCATCGACTTTCCGATGAATCAGGTCGCCGCCGCGCAGGGCGCGACCGTCCTCAACATCAACGCGCTGGCGAATGCCGTGCGCTCGGCGTACATCCCTGGCGAGACCTTCGCCATTCGCATCATTCAGGATGGCAAGGAGCCGGGGCAGGGCGTCGGTTATCTCGAAGACGGCACGATGGTGATCATCGAGGGCGGTAAGGAATCGATGGATCGCACCATTTACGTCGAGGTCACCAAGCTCATCAACCGCGAGACGGGGCGCATCATCTTCGCCAAGCCCGTCGAGGGGAAATAAGTAGCCTGTGGCTGGGGCGAATCAGCATGAGTCAATGAACACTAATCTCGAAATGGTGCGCCAAATAGCGCTTCTGCTGCCGCAAGTCGAGGAACGTAGCTCTTTCGGTACGCCGATTTTCTGCGTGAAAAACAAGCTGCTGGCGCGTCTGCGGGACAACAATACGATTCTCGTCCTGGCGATGGATATGGTGGAACGAGATGTGCGGATAGAAGTCGAGCCAGAGACGTATTACGTGACAGCGCATCACGTAGGACGACCGTTCGTTCTGATACGACTTGCAAACATTGAGCAGGACGAGCTGCGTGACCTGATGGTGCGTGCGTGGCAGCGTGTCGCTCCGAAGCGGCTCGTCGAGGCTTACAGGCGCGATCAAAAGAACTCATCGAGCAATTTGTAGAAGTTCACTCTGGCGGGATCGACCCGGACGACGCCGTAGGCGTCGAAAAACGGCTTCACCCATTCCGATCCGAAATTGTAGTCGATGCTGCGTGCTGCCAGAGCCAGGTCTTGATAACGATCCGCGACTCCGGCGCGTCCCCAGTCGATCAATCCGCTGAGGGTCATGGTGTCCGGGTCAACCAGTACGTTCGGGGTGCAGTAGTCGCCGTGCGTGAACACGAGGTCTTCATCAGCCGGGCGGGTGGCAAGCACATCACGAAATAAACTCTGTGCGGTTCGCCCCTGTCGCTCAGGGTCAAAGTTCGCGGTATCGACCATCCCTTCCTGCAAACGTCGAGCAGCCTGTGCAATCTTCACATCCAGACGCATGTCAAATGGGCAGGTGGCTGCCGGTATCCGATGAATTTGATGCAGCGCCTGAGCGTATACCGGCATTAATGCCGGAAGCTGATCACGGATTGACTCGTCGTACACCGGCAGCCCCCCTAAAGCGCTGATGATGAGATACTGCTGAGTCGAGTCTTCGCCCCAGTACAGCACGTCGGGCACCGGCAGGCGTCCGTGCAGCCAGACTAAGCGGCAGACTTCGGGGTACAGGGCCGTCTCTGAACCGCGCGCGACAATCTTAAGATAATGGTCGGGTTGTTCGCGTGTGTCCAGCCGAAAAATATGCGTGCCGGATGGCCCTTCGTTGACCTCCTGAATCGCCGTATCCTGAAGCCAGTCCTGCAATGCAGCAGGTATTTTCCGCAGAAAATTCATCGTCTGCCTTATGGTCTCACATAGATTCGGTAGCCGTCCGCGTCGTAGATCAGCGCCAGCCCATTTGCCCACGCCGGCGTGTCATCCGGCGCGAGCGCGCGCTCCAGCGGACCGAACATCACGTAGCGGATCGTCCCGGAGCATGGGAACGTCAGCGCGCACGGATTCGCAAAGAAGTCGGCGCGTTCGGCAGCCGTCATGCCATCCGAATAGAAGTATTTCAACCGGGTTGTCTTGAACTGCCAGTTGATCGTCTCCGGTCCGTGACCCATGTAGGTGCGCAGGTGCGTCCACGCCGGGAGCACGTTGCCGGTCTCGACCGCGCTCAGGACGATCTCGTCGGGCTGCGAGTGGGCGTTCAGCCAGTCGAACGCGGCGATCTCGGCAGCCGGACGGAACAGCGGCGTGCCCGGTTTCAGCACCGCCAGCAAGCCGCCGAGCACCAGCAGGGCGCTGGTGAGCAGCATCACGGCGACCCATACGCCGCGTATGACTCGCGGGACGCCGCGCTCTGCCAGCACACCCAGCCCCGCCGCCGCCAGAATCGCCAGCGGCACGATCACCGCCTCGCTCATCCGGCGCTGCACGTTGATCGGCAGGTAGACGAGGATCGGCACGATCAGCACCCAGCCGATTATCAACGGCACACTCACCACCCGTTGACTGTCCGTTGCCTCTACATTATCCGCTGTAGGAGCAGCTCTCAGACCCGCCCTTTCGCCGTTCCACGTGCGCCTGAAACCAATCAGTGCCAGCACGCCAAGCGGCAGATACGCCAGCAGGTATTGCAGCGGCGGCGGCGATGGCAGCAGGTTCTGCGCCGACCACGCCGCGAATACCGGATTGAGTGTGAACGTCAGCGTGTAGAAGGCGAACAGCGGCACGCTGATCCCGGCGGCGATCACGCAGCGCGCGAACAGCGCCGTCGGGAAGCGCCGCGCCTTGATCCACCCCGCCAGCCCCCACGCGCCGAGGATGCAGTACAGGATCACGAAGTAGAACGGCACGCTCAGCCCGACGACCAGCCAGCACCCCGCCGCCAGCATCAGCCAGCGCCAGTCCGCCGCCGCAATCTCAAAACGGCTTTGTAGGGGCACGACATGTCGTGCCCCCTCTTCGCTGTGTGCCCCCGTCTCGCCAATGGGTGTTTGTAGGGGCAGACCCGTGTGTCTGCCCTCAGCCGTGACCGTGCGCGCCCCGCTGTCCACCCCCGCCCCGCCCATTGTGCCTTGTAGGGGCAGACCCGTGTGTCTGCCCTCGTAGGGGCGCACGGCGGTGCGCCCGCCCAGCGTTTTCATCACCGCCAGCAGCCCGCCGAGCAGTGCCGCTCGCGCCAGCGCCAGGTGCGGCAAGCCGAACACGATCAGGAAGCCGAAGCCTTCAGGGATGGAGAAATCGGCGGGCAGGGCGCTTTGCCCGGCGAACGACTGTAGCCAGCCCAAGCCCCCGCCCAGCGTCGCCAGGATCGTCGCCAGCAGCCGGTCGCGCGGCTCGCTCAGAAAGGCGGCGCAGAATCGGTAGATAACGACGATCAGCAGCGTGTCGAAGACGATGCGCATCAGGTGAAATGTGCCGATCAGCGCCGGGGTGAGCGCGGGATCGGTATCCGAAATGAAGCGCCCGACCAACTGACCGGGCAGGATGGACGGGAGAAAGACCAGCGGCGCGCCGTCGTGGGCTTCCGGGGTGTAGAACAGCGAGAAATTCCACTCGCCGCGCGCGCCCAGTCGCATTTTGCCGATGTACGAGTTGCCGTCCTCGACGCCGAACAGGAAGCCGGTGAAGCGCCACTCGCTCCCCGTATTCGCCCACGCCGCCGCGTAAGGCGCGGTCGTGATCGTCACGACGACCAGCGCCAGCAGCAGGACGTTACGCCACTCGCGCCGGGTCATTCCGAAGACCTGCGTAAATCAGGCTTAGCCAGATCAAGCCGACGTGCAGCGGCAGCGCGAGATTCTCGATCTGCGGTATGGGCATCGTCCGATACAGCCAGGGGCTGACCACTGCGGCGGCACATGCTCCCCAGATCGCGCAGCGCGGCAGCAGCGACAGGCTCAGGGCGCGGTGCGCGGCGACCAGCAGCGGCGGGATCAACAGGACGAGGTAATAGCTGCCTGTCTGTGGGACGAGCAGCAGCGTCCCGGTGATCGCGATTGCCGCGAAATCGAGCGGACGCCTGGGCATCAGCCTGAATGCGCTCTTGACGACCACTGCGGCGACACTTCCCACGAGTACTACCCGCAGCAGCGGCAAATCGATCAGTCCCGGCGCCCATACCGGATGGGCGTAGCCGGGGTATGCGCTCAAGCCGTCGAGAAAACCGGGAATCCACCAGCCGATCCGCACGAACGTCACGATGCCGAGTACCAGCAGCGCCCCCGCGAATCCGATCAGCCCCCGCCAGCGCCCGTGCAGCGCGTAGCTGCCCAGCAGGACGAGCGCCAGCGGCGCGGCGATGGTCGGCGGGATGGTCGCCAGCGCCAGCAGGACGCCCGCCGCGCCGTCGTGGTTGCGCGCCAGCAAAAGCAGCGCCAGCGAAATCAGCAGCAGCATCGTGCCGGTGAACTGCGCCACCATGTACATATCAATCGGATAGCGAAAGGCGAAGCCGAAGCCCAGCAGCAGGATGAACAGCCCCCAGCCCGGAATCCGCCAGCTCAGCAGCGCCAGCCAGATGCCGATTGATGCCAGCACGGCGAGGTACTGCGCGCTCATCCAGATGGCGATGGCGGTATGCACTGGCAGTACCAGCAGCGGCGCGATCACCAGCGCTGTATAAGCGGGATACACGAAGCGCTGCTGGTCGTAGCCTTCGGGGGGCAGCGTATAGTTCCACATCCCGGTTTGAATACGCGCGCTGACTTCGGCGGAATAGGGCGATTCGCCGTTCCAGAACGCCTGGCTGCCCACGTAGCGCGGGTAGAAGTCGAAGCTCTGCCCGCGCGGCAGCACGATCGCGTTCAGACTGAACGCAGCCATCCCGGCAAACAACGCCAGTAGCAGCGCGGCAAGCAGCGCAGCGGTGAGGAGTTGCCTAGTCCGGCTCGTCACCAAATACCTCGTCGAATACTTCCGGCTCGATCAGGTCTTCCAGCGACCAGTCGCCCACCGAATATTCCGGCGTCGTCAGTTCGTAGCCGTTGTCATGTGCCCACGCTTCGAGTTCCGCCACCGCCTCGCGGATGTCCGCGCCTTCGCGGAACAGTCGCCCGACCGCCAGGAGGATCACCTCGTCCTGCCCGCTGTCGTCGAGCGCGAGCGCCCAGTGCTGGTCGTCCGTCAGGCAGATGTACGCTTGCTGAGTCATTTCCCGCATCCTTGCTTGTGTGCATCCCTGTCTGATCAGACGTTGTTCGCACGCAGTTGGTTGCAGCCTGATCCATTCTAAATCGGTTTCCGGCTGAGAAGATGCGGGATATTGGAGCGTAGACGCCGCCCGCCCACGATGGTTTAATGAAGAGGTTCGGTGCGGGGAAATGGTGAAATGAACATGGATGTGAACGCGTATCTGGAGCGCATCGGGTATCACGGCGAGCTGGAGCCAACGCTCGACACGCTGACCGCGCTGCATCGGGCGCACCTCATGGCGATCCCCTACGAAAACCTCGACATCCACCTCGGCAGTTATCTGTCGCTGGACGAAGCCGCGATCTTCGACAAGCTGGTGACCCGGCGGCGCGGCGGCTGGTGCTACGAGATGAACGGCTTGCTCGCCGGGGTGCTGCGCGCGATGGGCTACGACGTGACGCTGCTTTCCAGCGACGTGCGGGCGGATTTCGTCGGCGCTGGCATGTCGGGCGATCACCTGATCCTGCTGGTGAAGCTGGATCGCCCGTACCTGGTCGATGTCGGCTTTGGCAACGGGCTGCTGGAGCCGATCCCGCTCGAACCGGGCGCGTATACGCAGGGCTTCCTGACTTACCGTTTACTGCAAGACGGCGACCGCTGGTTCTTCCAGAATCACCCGCACGGTGGAGCCGGCTTCGTCTTCACGCTCGAACCGCGCACCCTGCCATACTTCACCCGGCGCTGCCACGAGCTGCAAACCCTGCCGCAGTCCGGCTTCGTGCGCACGACCGTCTGTATGCGCTTCACGCCGGACAGCCTGCTGACCCTGCGCGGCGCGATTCTACAGACGATCACTGCGCACGGTGCGACCGAACGGGTTGTCGATAGCGAGGCGACTTATCGACAGCTTTTGGGCAGCCGGTTCGACCTGCATCTGTCGGATGTCGCGCCGCTGTGGCAGAAAGTCTGGGAGCGGCATCAGGCGTGGACACGCGAGAACGCCCGGTGAGGTAGTAGACGACCAATCCGAATTCGGTGGCTCTTGGTAGGGGCGCAGCACGCTGCGCCCTCTTGGCGTTCTTGGCGGCTTGGCGGTTCAACTGCTTTTTCAGGTTCTCGCCTTGCTCTGGCTTTGGCGGTTCACGAATTCGCTTTTGCAGTTTGATGCGTTTGTCCTGCCTGGCAAGGCGAAGAAATTCACAAGGAGGCGTTATAATGTAAGACGACGAGCCGAACCACGAAAGGTCATCGCTGATGGACGACCTGATCAGGTGGCTGCTGGACAGCCCGACCCCTTCTATACGCTACCTCACCCTCCGGCATCTGCTCGACCGCCGTGAAACCGACAGCGACGTGCAGGACGCGCGCGCCGAGATGCGCATCACTGGACCGATCCCGACGATCTTCGAGCGCCAGACCCCGACCGGCAACTGGCAGGGCGACCCCGGCTATTACGGTCCCAAGTACATCGGCACTCACTGGAGCATGATCCTGCTGGCGGAACTCGCCGCCGACCCGGATGATCCACGACTGCACCGCGCCGTCGATTTCATGCTGACCATCACCGAACATAATTACATGCTCGAAAGCCGCTTCGGCGCTTCGGTATCCAGCCCGGATCGTTACGGGCTGACCTGCTTCTGGGGCAACCTTCTGCGCTACATTGCTCACTGCAACCGAACCGATGACTCACGCGTAGAGCGGATCGTCAGTTACCTCGTGCGGAATCTGCTGGTCGGCGAGTGCGCCTGCCATATTAACGCCAATTTGCCCTGTGCGTGGGGCGCGGCGCGGGCGCTGTATGGGTTGGCGGCGCTGCCGCACCCGTCTGCGACGGTGACTGCCGCCATCCAGCGCGCGGTCGACTTCCTGCTCGCGCCGGAGAGCCACCTGCCGCGCGCCGAATACCCGACTCCCGGCAAAGTCCACAAGCTGTGGTCGAAGCTGAATTTCCCGCTGTTCTATCAGGTTGACCTGTTGTTTTTGCTGCGCGTGCTGGGCGAACTCGACGCGCTGGGGCATCCCGGCGCGCAGCCCGCCCTGACGTGGCTGGCGCAGCAGCGGCAGGCGAACGGTCACTGGCGCGGCAGCAGTCCCTACGGCGCGCGCACGTGGCGCATCCCCGGCGACACGCAGGATACGAGTCGCTGGGTGTCGCTGCACGCCGCCATCGTCATGCGCCAGGCGGAAGCGCAGCGGCTGGTGCAGTAGCAGGTGTAGCGAAGTCCGGGCGAATCATTCGGGACACAAAGAATCCCTGGGGCATTCCAGGCTGGTGCGCTCCTGTTTTTACTCAGTCCTCAGTCCTTGAACCTCAGTCCTTTTTGTCCTATTCCCGCGCTCGCTTCTGGGTTAAAATGATCGCCACTGTGTTATTTGGAACAAAGGATAGACGACCCCATGCCGCTGCGGATTTTCAACGTTCTTGGGCGTGAAAAGCAGGATTTCGTGCCGCTCGTCGAAGGACAGGTCGGGATGTACGTCTGCGGTCCCACCGTCTACGACGAGTCGCACATCGGTCATGCCAAGACCTACGTCTCGTTCGACGTGATCGTGCGCTACCTGCGCTTCAGCGGCTATAACGTCCTCTACGTCCAGAACATCACCGACGTGGGGCATCTGCTCGACTCCGGCGAAGA
>JADLHH010000031.1 GCA_020848855.1 Anaerolineae bacterium
CGGCGTCACGCTTGACCCGACCGAAGAAACCAACAGCTTCTTCGACAACGGCGCGGACGTGGTCATTTCCGGTATCGACACGACTGAAGGCATCGTCGTCGCGGGGCAGCGCGCCGCCGAAGGCGAAACCGTGTTCGCCGTCCCCTACGACTTTGAAGGCGCGTGCGACGAAGCCCCCGAAATCTGCCTCGGCGTGCCCTATTTCCACTGGGGTCCCAGCTACACCAAGCTCGTGCAGTCGGTCGTCGATGGCACGTGGACGCAAAGCTGGGATTGGGTGCCGCCGGACTGGACTGACCTCAACAACCCGGACACGACCAACGTCGGTTTCCACAAGGGCGCGGCACTGACCGAAGAACAGTCCGCCAACCTGGACGAGTTCATCGCAGACCTCGGTGAATTTTCGACCAATCCTTTCGTCCCCGCTGGCTTCGCGCTCTGGGCGGGTCCGCTCAACTACGCGGACGGCACGGAACTCGCGCCTGCTGGACAGCTCGTTTCACCGCTCGACGTGTGGTACCTGCCGCAGTTGCTCGAAGGCATGACGGGTGCAAGCAGCTAATCATCTAACACTCAGGGGGATGCCTTGCAAGGCATCCCTTTCGCTTTGCGCCTTTCGTTTTTTCCTTCGCGTCTTTGCGTTGAATCTTTATCATAGGTGAGTGAACTCGTAGCGCATGGATATTGAACTCAGGCATATTCACAAGCGGTTTGGTCCCGTCCACGCCAACAACGACATCAGCTTCACCGTCCCCGGCGGGCAAATCGTCGGCGTGCTCGGCGAAAACGGCGCGGGCAAGTCCACCCTCATGAAAATTCTCTCCGGCTACCAGCCCGCCGACAGTGGCGACATCCTGCTCAACGGGCAGCGTGCCGCCTACCACCGCCCCGAAGCCGCCATCGCCGCTGGCATCGGCATGTTGCAGCAGGACCCGCTCGACGTGCCCGCCTTCACCGTCATCGAAAATTTCCTCGACGGGCAGCCGGGAGGGGTTTTCTTCGGGCGGCGCAAGGCGCAGGCAAAGCTGGAGCACTTGTGCCAGCGTTTCGGTTTCGCCCTCGACCCCGATACGCCCATCGCCTCGCTCAGTATCGGGCAGCGCCAGCAGTTGGAAATCGTCCGTTTGCTCGCGCTCGGCATCAAAACGATGATTCTGGACGAGCCAACCACCGGCATTTCCGCCGAACAGAAAGACCTGCTTTTCGACGCCCTGCGCGAACTCGCCCGCGACGGCATGAGCGTCCTGCTCGTCTCGCACAAGCTCGAAGACGTGATCGCGCTCTGTGCGCGCGCCGTCGTGCTGCGCGGCGGCAGGCTCGTCGGCGAAGCGCAAATGCCCTGCACCAAGTCGCAGTTGGTGCGCCTCATGTTCGGGCAGGAACTTGCGCCGCAAAAACGCCCGCCCGTACCACTCGGTCAGCCTGCCGTCGCGCTCGAAAATGTCTCGCTCCGCAGCAAGCGCATCGCCGTCGAAAACCTTACGCTCAACATCCGCGCGGGCGAAGTCATCGGGCTTGCGGGGTTGGATGGCAGCGGTCAGGAATTGATCGTCCGTGCCTGCGCTGGCTTGGTCAAGCCGCATCACGGCAGCGTCCGCATCAGCGGTCATGAGATGACAGGGCAGCCCTACCGCCGCTTTCTGCGTAAAGGCGTCGCTTTTGGCGCGGCAGGCAGGCTCGAAGAAGGATTGATCGCCGGGCTTACGCTCACCGAGCACATCGCCCTCACCAGCGAAAGCGGAACGTTCGTCAACTGGTCGCGTGCGCGTCAGCTCACCGACGCACAGTTGAAGCACTACAACGTGCGTGGGCGCGCCACCGACAACATCGAACAGCTTTCGGGCGGCAACCAGCAGCGCGTCCTCATGGCGCTCCTGCCGGAAAAACCTACTCTGCTCGCGCTCGAACAGCCCACACGCGGTCTCGATGTCGACTCTGCCCGCTGGATTTGGGAGCAACTGCTCGCCCGCCGCGCCAAAGGCACGTCCATCCTGTTCACCTCGCCCGACCTCGACGAGCTGGTTGCCTACAGCGACCGTATTCTCGTGCTCTACGCGGGGCACGTCTACGAAATCGCGGACGCTTCCGCCACGAATATTGACGAACTCGGTCACTTGATCGGCGGCAGCTTTGAGGGCGCGTCCGCGTCCGCCGCAGGAGGGAGCCATCATTAAAAACCGTTCACTGGCACAGGTTGCCTTCGCCATTCTGCCCATCATCGTCTCGCTGCTCATCACGGCGCTGCTCATTCTGGCAGTCGGCAACGACCCGCGCGAAGTCTTCGAAACCGTCTGGGAAGGCGCGTTTCGCAACACCAATTCGCTGGCAGGCGTCGTCAACTTCTGGATTCCGCTGGCGCTGTGCAGTATCGGCTTGGTCGTCACCTTCACCGCTGGCTTGTGGAACATCGGCATCGAAGGGCAAATGGGCATGGGCGCGGTCTTCGCCAGTTGGGCGGCGCTGTTCGTTGTCCTGCCCGGTCCCGCCCAAATCCTGCTTCAAATATTGCTGGCGATGCTCGGCGGCGCGCTCTGGGCGGTGCTGGTCGGCGTGCTCAAAACTCGCCTCGGCGTCCACGAAATTTTTGGCGGCGTCGCGCTCAACTCGCTGGCAAGCGTCGTCACCATCTACCTCGTCACGGGTCCCTGGTCGCCTCCCGGCGGCGGCAGCAAGCAGTCCACCGCGCCCTTCCCCGCCCACGCGCTCCTGTCTCCCGTCTCGACCGAGTTTCCGGTCAGCCTGCTCATGCTCGTCATTGTCCTCATCGCCTTCGTCACCGTCATCATCCTGCTGCGCGGCACGCGCTGGGGCTTGCAGTTGAAGGCAACCGGCAAGAACAGCCGCTCGGCGCTCCTGCTCGGCGTCCCCACTACTCGCAGCGCCATTAGTGCGCTCGTCGTCTGCGGGGCGCTGGCGGGTATCGCCGGGTCGTACCGCGTGCTGTTCACCTATAACAGCCTGCGAACGCTCGTCTCCGGCGGCATCGGCTTCCTCGCGCTGCTCGTCGTCCTGCTCGTCGCTGTCCGCATTCTCTGGGCACCCTTCATCGCCTTCGTCTTCGCCGTCATTCTCGGCGGCAGCACCCGCCTCAAAATCGCGCTTCAGTTGGATCAATCGCTGGCGGGGGTCATGCAGGGCTTAATCGTGCTCATGGTGCTGCTCGGAGACGGCGTGCGCCAGCGCTGGCTGGCACGTTCGTCCAAAGATGCACCTGCCACCCCCGAATCCGGTTTCCAACCCGTAACCCCATCCGAGGCGCTCCCCCATGAATGACCCGCTCATCAATATCCTCAACAGCATCGTCGCCAACGCCACGCCGCTCGTCATCGCCGGGTTGGGCGAAACGATCAGCGAACGCGCGGGCGTCATCAACCTCTCGCTCGACGGCAGCCTCGCGCTGGCAGCTATGTTCGGCTTCGTCGCCGCGCAGTTGTCCGGCAGCGTGCTCGTCGGGCTGGCGGCTGCTGCCCTCGTCGGCATGATCATCGCGCTGATCGTCGCGATC
>JADLHH010000032.1 GCA_020848855.1 Anaerolineae bacterium
ACGGTTATTCGCCGCCGTTGACCATCTCATAGGTGCGCCCAGTTAGTTGTGCGCATCAGAACCCGAACACGGCAGATCTCGTTCGCTCAACCTGTCGTTGTCGTTTCTATCCACTGCACTGCCGCCCGGATGATATAGAAATCACAAATGAGATTAACATCGCTTTCCCTATTCTATAGTGCTTGGGGCAAACAAACCATTAGGATGGCAAAAGACTCGAATATTCTTAGATTCGCGCACCAGAGACGGGCGAAATTCCCGAACTGCGCCGACGAAACACGTCAGAATCGGGATGAGGCGATGCTGCTTTTCGATGGGTAAGACTCGATGACGCCCGGCGCTGCGGCTGGCTTATGGGCGGCGAACGTGCGCCAGCTTCCGCCGCATCGTCAGCCGCAACCCGACCGGCGTCACCCCGCTGGCGGGGCGAATGGTTTTCGCCGGGGCAGGTGCTTCCGGCGCTGTGGCAGCCGGTTCCGGTTTTGGCTTTGCCTCGTCGGGCTGTTCTATCTCGCTGGGGCGTGGCACGCCGAACACTTCCCAGATGCTGCTCGCCGTCGCTTTGCTGCTGCTCGGCTCTGGATACGGCTCTGGGTCGCGCCGGAGCGCCGGCGGCACTTCCGGCTTGGGGGTTTCGAGCACAGGTTCCGGCGCTGGGGTGACTGGCTCCGGCTCCGGTATAGCTGCCTCGACTGCGCTTTCCGGCATTGCGAATTTCTCCGCGAATTCCGGTTGGGTTTCGTCGGCAGCTCGGAAGGCGGGCGCGGTCTGTTCCTCGCGCTCGTCAAACAGCGACGGCAGGTAACCCGGCAGCGATTCCGGCGGCGTGAAGCCCAGCGGCTCGGTCTCCTCGCCCTTGCGCAGCGCGGGTTCCGGCTCTGGCTCCAGCGCGACGGGAGCAGGCGTGATCGGCTCTGGCGTAACCACCGGTTCCGGGGCATGTTTGGGCTGGGTGTCGCTGGGGCTGCGCGGCGGCTCGAACCGCGAGAGGTCTTCGCTCACGAGATTGAGGAATCCCGGCTCGCTGTCCATGTCGACGAACACAGGCGCGGCTTCGGCGGGTTCGGTCACTGCGATGCGTGGTCGCGTGTCGTCCTCGACGATTGGCGGCTCGGCGATAATGCTGATGGGTTGACCATCGTCTTCGTGAATCGGCGGTTCCAGGACGAATTCCCGCTGCTGCGGCGCGGTCTCGTCGTTCCCCTCGGCTGCCGACGGATGGCGCGGGCGGTAGTTCGAGCGCGCTTCAACATCCGGCGCATCGCGCATGAGCGATTTCGCCTCGTATACGCGCGAGACTGTGCCAGTCGACTGCTTGATCTTCTGCCAGAGCGTCTTCAGACTGTCGGCGATGAGATGGTCGACATCCCGGCTGACGCCGAGCGCATTGCGCACGCCCCCCAGCAGCCCGCCCAGCTCGTAGGTGAACGTCCACTGCACGATCGTGCCTTCCGGGATTTCCTGAAGGCGGATGCGCCCCTTGTTGTCGCGGAACGGCATCCCGTCTACGAAATAATATTCGTACCCCAAGCCGTTATACCACGCGCTCACGGCGATGACGCACTCGTGCCCGTCGGGCTTGGAATAGCGCCAGCGCACGCCGGGTCCTTCGCGTCGCGAGGTGAGGAAGATGACTTCGCTGCAGTCGGTCTGCCAATCCGGGTTATGGGTGATGTCGCTGATGTAGTCCCAGACCACGTCCGGTGGCGCTGGTATCAGAATTCGATGATCGATTGTTGTCATAAGCAGCTATTATAGACGGTTTTAACGCGGTGTTCAAAATAGCCGTTCTGTGTTACAATCACTATTGTGTTCAGCGGAGGTCGTGCGCTTGCCCACTCCAACTCTGACGTTTGCGTTCATCCTGGCGACTCTCTTCGGGGCGGCGTTTCATCTCATCTTTGGCGGCGATGCACGGCGGCTGGCGATCTTCCTGCTTTCAAGCTGGATCGGCTTCGGTCTCGGTCAAGTCATAGGTGTGATGTTCCAGGTTGATATCTACAACATCGGCGCGCTGCGCGTCGTCTCGGCGACGATGGGTTCGCTTCTGGCACTGGTCGCAACGACCTTCCTGACATCCAAACGAATGCGCAAGCGCTCGGCGCGCTAAAGGGGAATTATGACGGATTCACCCCAGAATCCACCAGCGACGACCACGCCGGCGGATGATTCCAAGTCGTCCGGCATGAATGTCAACCGAATCGTCTTGATCGCCAGCGCCGTGTTGATCGGCTTGATTGTGCTGCTGTTCGGGATCGCGCTGGTGCTGACGCTCGTCACTCACGGCGACTTCGCGGCGATTGTCCGCGTCATCCGCGACCTGGTGATCATCTTCCTCGCTCTCGAAGGCATCCTGATTATCATGAGCGTGGCGATACTGGCGCTTCAGGTTGCCCGGCTGGTCAATCTGCTCCAGTCCGAAGTCAAGCCGATTCTCGACAATGCCCAGGAGACGGTCAAGACCGCGCAGGGTACGGTCGAGTTCATGGGCGATAACCTGCTTGAGCCGATCATCCGGGGCAAGGGTTTTCTCGCCGGGGCAGCGGTACTGGTCACTAACCTGTTCGGCATTCGGCGTGCAGTCCGGCACGTCGAGTCGGTAGAGGAGCGGCGTGAAGTTGAAGCGTGAAGGTCGTGAACTGGACGGCGGAATGTTGATCTTCGGGATCATCGCCGGGCTGCTGGTCGGCGGCTTGGTGACGCTGTTCAACGCGCCCGCCAGTGGGATCGCTTTCCGCCGCCGGGTTGCCGGAACGCTGGGCGCGACCGGCAGCAGCCTGCGTGCCAACGTCGAATCGCTTGTCCCGACCGACCCGGTCGCCGCCAGCATGGCAGAGGGCAAAGCCGCCGCCCGCCGCCGCCTCGCAGAACTGGGGCAGGGCTAGCCCAACACGCGAAAAGCGTCGGGGATCGCCTCGATCACGTCACCGGCAAGCACGCTCCGCTCGCTGCCGAGCCTGAACGCCGCCCGTTCACCTGCCAACCCATGTACATAACCCGCCGCGACCGCCGCGTCGAATGGACTTAACCCCTGCGCCAGCATCCCGGCGGTCAGCCCGGCGAGCACGTCGCCAGTTCCGGCGTGCGCCAGCGCCGAGGTCTTGAACGGCAGTGCCGCCACGCGACCATCCGGCGCGGCGACCAGCGTGTGCGCGCCCTTGAGCACCAGCACGACATTCCACGCCTTCGCCTTTTCCTCGGCGATTTCCCAGCGCCGCGACTGCACATCCTGCACGTCCGTCCCCGCAAGCCGCGCCATTTCACCGGGGTGTGGCGTCAGGATCGTCCCGGCGGGCAGGTGAGTCCACCACTCGTCGATTTCTGACAGCAGGTTCAGCCCGTCGGCGTCGATCACCAGCGGCGGCAGCGACCCGGCTTCCGGTTTCTCGGCATCTGCGCTCACGCTGAAGCCGATCACGCGGCGCATCGGGCGGGTCGTCTCGTCGTCCAGCAGCTTGAGCAGCAGCTCGCGCGTCGTCTTTTCGCGTCCCCAGCCGGGACCGACCAGCAGCGCGCTGTACTTGGCGGCTTCCTCGCGGACGTAGGGCGCGGCGTCCGCCGACAGCGCGCCCATTTCGTGCGGGAACAGCAGCCAGATCGTTTCCAGCAGGTGACCCGCCAGCGCCGCGACGGTTGGCTCCGGCGCGCCGACCGCCACTAACCCCACGCCGGAACGATAGGCGGCGCGGGCAGCCATCCCCGGCGCGCCCACGTAGTTGGCGGAGCCGCCGAGGATCAGTACCTTGCCGAAAGTGCCCTTGTTCCCGTCAGCCGGGCGCGCCGGGAGCAGCGCACGCACACTGGCAGGATCGACTACGCTGTGCTGCGCCTCTTTCAGCCCCTCGGTGCTGCCGGGCACGCCCGCCGACGTGATGGTCAGCGCGCCGACGGCGGCAGCGCCGGGGAATGTGAACAGCCCCGGCTTGGCGGCGATAAATGTCACGGTTTCGTCGGCGTTGAGCGCGTTTTTGTCGAGCTTGCCGGTGTCGCAGTCCAGCCCGCTGGGGCAGTCGACGGCGATCACGTACGGATGGGTTGCGGGGCGTGGGGCGGGGCTGGCAAGCTGGATTGGACGACCCGCGCCCGTTTCGTCGCCTTCGTCCAGCGCCTGTTTCGCGGCGCGCAGCAGCTTGGCGGCGTTGTCGCGCAGCGGCAGCGTCAGCCCGATGCCGAACAAAGCGTCAACCACCACATGTGCGCTGGCGACCATATTGGTCAGCACCCGGAAGCGCTGGTCGTCTTCAGCGTGGGCGACGAACAGCCCGCGCTCCTCGATTGCCTTCATGTGCGGGTCGTCGTCCGGTCGCCGCGTCAGCAGGTAGAAGCGCACCAGCGCGCCGATCTGTTCGGCGATCACCCGCCCGGCGACCAGACCGTCACCGCCGTTGTTGCCGGGACCGATCAGCAGCGTGACTCGCGCTTCCGACGGATCGGGCAATTGGGCGAGGATGGCGATCACCCGCAAGGCGACGGCTTCCCCGGCGTTTTCCATCATTTCGGCATAACTGATCCCTGATGCGTCGGCGGCGGCTTCAATTTTGCGCATCGCTTCGACAGACACGACCTTCATCACGGTACGGTCTCCTTCACGCGAACAGCCTACATTTCGTATAACAGAGGGCGAATTGTACCGCGCACCGCACGGTAGGGGGAAATAGAGGGCGAGTCTATGACCCGCCCCTGCGGTTCAGTCTCGTTTGTGGTCTGGTGGTGGTCGCCGTTGCCGCAGGTTGTCGATTTCGTAGGGGCATGGCGTGCCGTGCTCTTGCAGACCCGGTATCAACCGTTAGTAGCTGCGCGCGACGATGAGCTGCGCGAGGTCGATCAGCCCGTCCTTCGATTCCGAGTCCGGCAGCACACCAAGCTGGTCGATGGCGAGCCGCGCAAGCTGTTCCGCCTGCGTGTGCGCCTCGTCGATGGCGTCGCCCTGAAGCACCCGCTCCTTGAGCGACGCGACCACGTCCTGCGGCTCGTAGGCGGCGGCGAAACCGCGCCCCTGCTGCAGGTCGATCCCGGCGGTCTTGCCAAGCTGTTCGGTGTCGCCGGTCAGGTCGAGCACGTCGTCGATGATCTGAAACGCCAACCCGATGTTGTAGCCGAACGTGCCGAGCGCCTCGACCTGTTCCGGGGTGGCGTTCGCCAGCCGCGCGCCCAGCACTGCCGCCGACCGGAACAGCGCCGCCGTCTTGAGGGCGATGATGCGGTAATAGACTTCGCGCGTGAAGTTATTCTCTTTCACGGCGCTGGCTTGCAGCGTCTCGCCTTCGACCAGCGCCACTGTCGCGTCGGCGAGGATGACATTCAGGTCTTTGTGCGGAGCCATCAGTTCATACACTTTGGTGAACAGGTAGTCACCCGTCAGCAGCGCGAACGTCCGCCCCCAGATCGCGTTGATCGACGCACGCCCGCGCCGGACGACGCCGTGATCGTTGATGTCGTCGTGGACGACGCTGGCGGTGTGTACGAGTTCGACTGCCGCAGCCACCGGCACGGCGATTTCCGGGCGCTGACCACCCGCCGCCGCGTAGGCGAGCAGCACGAGGCGCGGGCGTACGCGCTTGCCCCCCGCAGAAAGGATGTGGCGGCTGGCGTCGCGCAGAATTGTGACCTGCGAGTCCACCACGTCGAGCATCAGGGTTTCGACTTGCTGCAGAGCGTCCTGAACGGTCTCCGATAGGTCGCTGGGCGCTGCCATTCGAGCCGGTTCGTGAATGGTCATCGGGGATAAATCCTATCTATAGCACCACACCTACAAGACTTGTGACATTCAGAACTAATTAAATTTGCTAAATACATCTTACCTAATGGGCGAAACCGTGTCAACGAAAATTGGCTAAAGAGCCGATGAGGAAAATCACTCCAGACAGGGTAGGGCGAACGAAAACGTGCTGCCTTTGCCGACGACGCTTTCCACTTTGATCATCGCATGGTGCCGGTCCAGAATCAGGCGGACGATGGACAGCCCGACACCCAGCCCGCCGAAGCGCCGCGCGTCCGAGCTATCGACCTGAAAGAATGGGTCGAAAATCTCGTCCAGCTTGTCCTGCGGGATGCCGATGCCGCGATCCCGCACCGAGATCACGACGTGCTCGTCCTCGACCCTTGCGGAAACTTCCACCGACTTTTTGCTGAATTTCAGCCCGTTGTCGATCAGGTGCTGCAGCGCGATGCCGATAGCCGTCTTGTCTGCCCACACCAGCGGCAGGCGGCGCGGGACGTTCAGCTTGACCCGATCCAGGTTTTCCTTCTGTTCCCACACCCGCCGCAGATTACGCATCGCCTGTTCGACCGCGTCGCCGACCTGCGCCGGCTGGAGTTCGATCTCCAGCACGTCCGCGAGCTGGGTCACGTTCTTCACCGCGACTTCCAGCCGCGCTGTCGCCTCGGTCGCGTAGCCGATCAGCGTCGGGCGATCCCGATCCTGATCTTCTGACAGCATTGCCACCGCAGATTTTACGTGCAGCAGTGGTGTTTTTAACTCGTG
>JADLHH010000033.1 GCA_020848855.1 Anaerolineae bacterium
AGCGCGGCATCCTGATCGAGCCGAGCGTGCTGCTGGATATCCGGCTGACGCTGCGACGTGCGACCACCCTCAAGCGCACGCTGGGGCGGATGAAGGGACAGTATCCGCTGCTGGCGGACATCGCCGCTGAGCTTGAGGACTGTCCCAAGCTGCAGGCTGAAATCGAGCGGGTGCTGGACGAAAACGCGCAGGTGAAGGACAGCGCCAGCCCGCAGCTAGCGATCATCCGGCGCGACCTGAAGATCGCCTTCGACCGCCTGCAAACCAAGCTCCAGCGCATGATCAGCGCCAGCGGTAACCAGACGCTGCTGCAGGAGGCGCTGGTGACCATGCGCAACGGGCGCTACGTCATCCCGCTGAAAGCCGAGCACAAAGGCAAAATCCCCGGCGTCGTCCACGACTCGTCTGCGAGCGGCGCGACATTGTGGATCGAGCCGCTGGAGACGCTCGAACTCAACAACAAATGGCGCGAGCTGCAACTGGACGAGGACAAGGAAGTCCGGCGCATTCTGCTGGCGCTGACCGACATGGTGGCGCAGGATTCAGAATACATCGTGCGCACGGTCGAGGTGCTGGGCTACCTCGACTTCACCTTCGCCAAAGCGCGCTACGCCGACGAGACCAAAGCCGTCGAGCCGGAATTGGCGGGGTTCAAGCCACGCCCGGAAAACCCCGAACACCCCGGCAGCACCATCTACCTGCAGGGGGCGCGTCACCCATTGTTGAGCGGCAGCGTCGTGCCGATTGACGTGGAGTTCGACGAGAATACGTGGGTGCTGGTCGTCACCGGACCAAACACCGGCGGCAAGACCGTCTCGCTCAAGACGGTCGGGCTGCTGGCGCTGATGGCGCAGTGCGGCTTGCACCTGCCCGCCGAGCAAGCCAAAATCTCGGTGTTCGAGGGGGTTTTCGCCGATATCGGCGACGAGCAGAGCATCGAACAGTCGCTCAGCACGTTCTCGTCGCACATGACCAACACCATCCAGATTTTGCGCGAATGTGACGATCACGCGCTGGTGCTGCTGGACGAACTGGGTGCGGGCACTGACCCCGCCGAAGGCTCGGCGCTGGCGCGGGCGGTGCTCAACCACCTGCGCAACCGCCGCGTGACGACGATGGTCACCACCCACCACCCCGAACTGAAAGTCTACAGCGTCGAGACGCCCGGCGTCCGCAACGCCAGCGTCGAATTCGACCTGAACACGCTCGCGCCGACCTACCGCCTGATCATGGGCTTGCCCGGTCGCTCGAACGCGCTGGCGATTGCCACCCGGCTCGGTCTCAACATGGACATCATCGAGGACGCCCGCAGCATGGTCGCCACCGAAGATTTGGTTGCCGACGACCTGCTCGACGAAATCCACCGCACCCGCGAGGACATTCGCCGCCAGCAGGACGTGATCAGCCTGATGCGCGAAGACCTCGAACACGAGCGCGCCGAACTGCGCGCCAATCTCAGCACCGTCGAAGACGAGCGGCGCGACATCATCGCCGCCGCCCGGCGCAACATGCAGGGCGAGATGGACGAATTCCGGCGCGAACTGCGCCGCCTGCGCAACGACCTGCGCGACGCTTCGCTGCCGCTGGAAACCCTGCGCGCTGTGCAGCAGGGCGCGGATAGTCTCGACAAGGCGTTGCACACGCCGATTGAAAACGGCGTCAAAGTGCCGGAGAGCGTGATCGACTGGACGCCGCGCCTGGGCGATGCCGTGTGGCTGGAAGCGCTCAAAGCCGAGGGCACGATCATCGAACTGGACAAGGACGAGGCGATGGTGCAGATCGGCTCGCTGAAAATTCGCGCCAACCTGCGCGACCTGGTGAAGCCGACCCGCGCCGAGCGCAAGCTGATGGCGACCAAAGGACGCGGACGCCGCCGCGCCGCCGAATATGCCGCCGCCGCGCCGGAACTCTCCGTTCCGAAAATGCAGTCGCCGGGGCTGGAACTGGATTTGCGCGGGGCGCGCGTCGAGGAAGCGCTGGAGCGGCTGGACAATTACATTGACGCGGCGTACCTGTCCGGCATCCCGTTCGGGCGCATCATTCACGGCAAGGGGACGGGGGCGCTGCGCAAGGCGGTGCAGGATCGCGTCGCCGACCACCCGCTGATCTCGAAAGTGGTGGCTGCCCCGCCCAAAGAAGGCGGCGACGGCGTGACCGTCATCTATATGGTTCCGACGACGTAAACGCCGCCGCATGGTGTGACGTGTTGTAGGGGCGGGTCTCAGACCCGCCCCTACAGAGACACAAATCCGCACAGGTTACACCTCTCCCTGTTGCATCTCACCCCTGAATCGATCCATACTTCGGCATGTTCGGCTGCCGAACGACGACTAAAAACATAACGGACCGCCGGTTCAGTCGTAGTCGAGGAGTGTCTGATGCGTAGGTTGCGCCTGTTGCTGCTCGCCGTGTTCGCGCTCTTGATCACGGGGGCGTTCGTCTTCACCCACGCACAGGAGTCCCCGGCAAGCTGCCCGGCGCTGATCGAGCAGGCGCTCAATGCCATCGGCGACAACTGCGGCGGGCTGGGGCGCAACAGCGCCTGCTATGGCTACCAGTTCGTCGATGCGACCTTCACCCAGGCGACCGCGCCGGAATTCTTCACCCAGCCGAGCGACCGCGCCGATCTGGTCTCGCTCAAATCGATTGGCACGACCCCGCTGGATACGCTGCTCGACCAGTGGGGGATCGCCCTGCTGAGCCTGCAAGCCAACCTGCCGGATACGCTGCCGGGGCAGAACACCGTGTTCATGCTGCTGGGCGATAGCGAAGTCGAGAACGCCGTCGATCCGGCGGACGTGTTCCCCGGTGGAGCGGTGGTCGACGTGACGACGCGCGTCGCTGCCGGGCTGTTCTACCGCCCCGATGCGACCGACGACGTGATCGGCGCGATCCCGGCGGGCGTGACGCTCACCGCCGACGCCCGAACCGAAGACAGCCTGTGGCTGCGGATCGTCTACGAGGGCGTGCCCGGCTGGGTGACCCAGCCGGTGCTCATCGCGCAGGGGGCTATCGACACACTGCCGGTCATGGAGCCGAACATGCAGTCGCCGATGCAGTCGTTCTACCTGCGCACCGGCATCACCGGCACGGAATGCACCGAAGCGCCGGATTCGTTGGTCGTTCAGGGTCCCGTCGGGCTGACGGTGGACATCAACGCCAACGGCGCGGATATTCGGCTCGGCTCGACCATTGCCCTGCGCATTATCCCGATTAATCCTGAGCTGGCGGCGCAGTTCGCGGCGCTGTACGGCGATATCAGCAACATCGTTTTCCTGCTGGAAGTCGACGTGATCGACGGGCAGGCGATCCTGAATCACGGCACGGACGAAGAAGTCGTCGTCCCCGAAGGCTACCGTACGATCCGCTGCCTGAACGACCCCGACAGCCTGGGCTTGGACGGCGTCGATAACGACCGCAGCGTATTCCCGGCGTGCCCGTGGCTGCAGCCGGAGCGCTGGCGACCGGAAGACTACGAACTCTACGATGCGCTCGACGGCGTTCAGTTGAACTACACCATTCACATGCCCGTGCCGGCGACGCTGACGCCGACGCCCACCGCGACGTTCACGCCGCGCCCGTATGTCCCACCGCCCGCGACGCTCGTGCCGACCGAAGTGCTGCCGACGGCTGTCCCGCCGAACCCGACCAACACGGCGACGGTCATCCCGTTCGACATCCTGACGGACACGCCCTATCCAAATTTCGAGGTAAATCCGACCGAGGAGTACACCGAAGAGTTTTCCCGGTAGCTGGACGATAGATGCCGCCATTGTCGCGGGGGCACGACGACGCTAGACGCACTTCAGCAGAATGGTCGTCCCGTCCGGGTCGGTGACCGAGGCGATTCCGCCGCTGACGGTCGCGCCGGTGCGCTCGACCACCTGCCGCCATGCCGCTTCGCCGGGGATGGCGACCGTGAACGACTCCAAGCCGACGGCGTTGGCGGGCGGTGGCGTGCGCCCCGCCCAGATATTCAAGCCGAGATGGTGGTGATAGCCGCCCGCCGCCATGAAATACGCCCCGTACTGCGTGGCGCGCATCATCATGTCGAAGCCGAGCCTGCCGCCGTAGAACGCCTCAGCGCGGTCGAGGTCGGCGACGTGCAGGTGGACGTGCCCGATGATCGTCCCCGGCGCGACGCCGCTGTCCTGCTCGCTGGCTTCCGCCAGCAGGTTGTCCAGGTCGAGCGCTTCGGTGACCATCGCCACCTGATCGCCGTCCATTCGCCATTCGGCGCGCGGGCGGTCACGGTAGATTTCCAGCCCGTTGCCGTCCGGGTCGGACAAATACAGCGCCTCGCTCACGCCGTGATCGGACGCGCCGCCCAGCGGGTAGCGCCGCACCAGCAGCCGGCGCAGCAGGCGCGCCAGCGCCGGACGCTCCGGCATCAGGATGGCGACGTGATACAGCCCGGTCGAACGCTGGGGCTTGCGCTGCGCGCCGGGGTGCTCGGTCAGGGTGATGATCGGCGGCTCGTCCGGCGACGCTGCCAACGCGACCGTCGCGCTGTCCTGCTGGACAACAGCGAAGCCGAGGATATCGCGGTAGAACGCCAGCGCGCGCTCCAGGCTGATCACGCGCAGGTGGACGCTGTCAATGTGTGCCGAATCCGGCAGAGAAATCGTCGTCATGGTTATCCTGCTGCTCGCCCCGGTACGGGCGGCAATGTGCGGTTGGTTGAAAAGCAGTCTGGCAGATCAGACGCGGTGATATGCCGGGTTCTTATGCGCCAAGCATGGCTTTGACGGCATCGACGGTGCTAATTGGGTCAGGCAGTTGGTCTTCCCAAAGAGTTGCGATATGGAGCGCCAGCCCCGGCAGCGTTGGCGAGCGGTAATTGCCTGCTTCGTCTTCTGTGTGACGGATATAGCGCTTTTCGTCATTGAGCCTGTAGAAATGGGTTTCCTGGCGCAGCGAATCGATAATCCAGTATTCGGGCACGCCGCCCGCCTCGTATTCGGCAAACTTGTCGCCGTAGTCGCGCGCCGTGCTTTCTTCCGACACGATCTCGATGCAAACGTCCGGCGCGCCGTCCATATAGGTGTTTTTGAGTTCGTTGGGGTTGATGTCGAGGCGGACGATCAGATCGGGTTCGCGGCGGCGGTTGGGAAATTCGGGCAGGCGCAGGACAAACGGCTGCCCGATTACCTGTCCAATGGGTTTGAGGGTGAAATAGATGTCCAGCAGCCGATAGAGGTAATACACCAGCCCATTGTGCTTCAGCGTTCCCGCTGCCATCTGGATCACCACTCCTTCGACCCATTCGCAGTGTTGTTCGGCGTAGCGCGCCAGATAATCTTCGAGCGAAACGCCGGTAGCGATCACGCTGCCGGAGATTTCCAGCTCGGCTTGTGGTTGGGCTTGCTCCTGAGTGACCATACCAATCCATCCTGTCGCCGCAACGCGGGCGGCGGTTCGTGCGTATACCATATTGTATCGTACAAAATCCACCCCGTGAGGAACATGCGATGCAGTGGGAATACCTGACGACCTTTTTGCAGGCGGATGCGCGCCTTGAAGAAGCATTTCTGGCGGAATTTTCGGACTGGAAAGATGGCGTCCCTGCCTATACACCCGAAGCCCTGATCCCGCGCCTGAATGCTTACGGCGAGCAGGGGTGGGAACTGATCCACATGCAGCCGGTCGCCGTTGGCAGCAAAGCCGACGTGCTGCTGATGGACAATTCGGGGTCGCGCTTCTGGACGAGCAAATACTTCTGCGTGTTCAAGCGGGCGAAGACAGGCAGCTAACGACTTCTCTTCTTCGCCAGCAGTTCGCGGTACAGGCTGTCGAGATCATGTACCAGCCGGTCGATGCCGTAGCGGTCGAGGACGAGCCGCCGCGCCTGCGTGCCGTCCGGCTGGTGGTCGAGCGCCGTTAACAGCGCCGCCGCCAGCGCGTCGGCATCTCCCGACGGTACGAGCGCGCCCAATGCCCCGCCATCGAGCAGATCGGGCAAGCCGCCGACCGCCGTCGCCACCACCGGGCAGCCCGCCGCCAGCGCTTCGATTACGCTGACGGGCGTGCCTTCGTTCAGGCTGCTGATCACGTTCACGTCGAGGTCGGTATAGACCGGGGCGACATCCTGCATCCAGCCGGTGAACGTCACCGCGTCGGTCAGACCGAGCGCCGCGACCTGCGCCTCGATTTCGTCGCGCAGTTCGCCGTCGCCGACGATCACGAAGCGCGCGTCCGGGCGCAGCGCCCGCACGTTTGCCGCCGCTTCCATAAACAGTCGGTGATTCTTGACCGGGACGAGCCGCCCGACGATGCCGATCAACGGGGCGTCGGCGGGGAGTCCGTACTGGCGGCGAAACGCGCCGTTTTTGCGCGGTGCGGCGGCAAACGGCGCTAAATCCAAGCCGAGCGGCAGCACGGTAATATGTGACGCGGGCGCGATGCGGTACTGCTCGGCAAGCTCGCGGCGCAGTCCTTCGGTGAGCGTGATCACCGTATCGGACATGCGCGCGGTCATTCGCTCCAGATTGATGAAGACGCGGGTCATGCTGGGGCTGAAGTAGCCCTGAAAGACGTGCCCGTGAAAGGTGTGGACGATCACCGGGACGCCCGCCAGCCACGCGGCGACACGCCCGACGAAGCCCGCCTTCGCCGTGTGCGTATGCACGATGTCCGGCTTGAGGCGGCGGATCAATCGATACAGCCGCCAGATGGTCGTCAGGTCATGGACGGGGTGAAGCGAGCGCCCCAGTTCCGGCATGATGAGCGGCTGGACGCCGTGCGCATGGGCATAGTAGATCATGTCGCCTTCGCCCACGCCGATATTGCCGCACACCAGCGTGCTGGCGTAGTCCGGCGCGGCGAGCTTTTCCGTCAGCAGCGTGACGTGAATCGCCGGACCGCCGACGTTGAGCCGGGCGATGATGCGCAGGACGCGGATCGGCTCGGTCATGGGCGGCGCGGAGTAGGCGTGTCCATATAGAGACGATACCACCATTCGAGCGTCAGCAGGCTCCACAGCCGCTGACCGTGATCGCGCCTGCCGCTGACGTGCTCGTCGATCAGCGCCTCGACGGCTCGCGTGTGGAACAACCCGCGCTGGCGCGCCTCGCGGCTGAGCAGCGTCTCGCGCACGGCGCTGGCATCCTTGCGCAGCCACGCGCCCAGCGGGACGCCGAAGCCGTGCTTCGGGCGATTGACAATTTCGGCGGGGAGCAGATCGCGGGCGATCTGCTTGAGGATGTACTTGGTCGTGCTGCCCTTCAGCTTGAGGTTGAGCGGGATGGTCGAGACCATTTCCACCAGCCAGTGATCGAGCAGCGGGGCGCGCGTTTCCAGCGAAGTCGCCATGCTGGAACGGTCGGTCTTGATCAGCAGATCGTCGGGCAGGTAGGTGCGCATGTTGATGTGCAGCAGGTCGGCAAGCCCCACCTGCTCGCCGCCGCAGACGGTGACGAACTGTTCGTTGGCGAAATTGTTGCTTTCGGGGTATAGGCTGGACGCCCATGCATTGTCGAACAGGCGGATGAAGTCGAAATACGCCAGCGCCGGGGGCAGCGCTGCGCCGCTGGCGAAGCGCCGCGCCCGCTTGACCGGGCTGTAGTACGAGGTGCTTTCCGGCAGGGTGCGCGACAGCCACGCCAGCGCCCCCCACACCCGGCGCGGCAGCACGCGCAGCCGCCCGATCAACTGCATGGCATAGAAGCGCTCGTATCCGGCGAACAGTTCGTCGCCGCCGTCGCCGGTCAGGGCGACGGTGACGTGCTGGCGCGTCAGCTTGCTGACCAGATAGGTCGGGATGGCGCTGCTGTCGCCGAACGGCTGGTCGTGATGCCAGACCAGCATCGGCAGCAGTTCCAGCGCCTGCGGCTTGACGGTGAAGGCGGTATGTTCGGTGTGCAGGTGCCGGGCGACGCGCCGGGCGTAAGCCGTCTCGTCGAAGCTGGCGTCGCCTTCGAAGCCGATGCTGAAGGTTTTGATCTCGGCGTTGCTGTGGCGGCGCATCAGCGCCACGATCAGGCTGCTGTCCAGCCCGCCGCTCAGAAACGCGCCGAGCGGCACGTCGCTGAGGAGCGCCTGACGCACTGCCTCGCCGAGTGCCTCGCCGAGCGAGCCGCACTTCTCGCGCTCGCGGGCGGGGCTGACGGCTTCTTCACCGATGGGCATCGGCAGCGTCCAGTAGGGCTTCTGCTCGATGTCGCGCCCGCCCGCTGCCTCGATCTGGAGATAGTGCCCCGGCAGCAGCGCCTGGATGCCTTTGAACGCCGTCTCCGGCGCGGGGATGTAGCCGTATGCCAGATACAGCGCCAGCGTGCGGGCGTCCAGCGCCGATTCGCGCGGGACTGCCGGGTGCGCCAGCAGCGCCTTGATCTCGCTGGCGAAGACGATGACGTGATGGTCAGCGTAATAGTAGAGCGGCTTTTCGCCCATGCGGTCGCGGGCGAGCAGCAGCCTGCGCTCCTCCCGATCCCACAGGGCGAAGGCATACATGCCGCGCAGCGAGCGCAGCATGTCGACGCCGTCGCGGCGGTAGAGCTTGAGCAGGGTTTCGGTGTCGCTGCCGCTGCGGTAGCGCAGTCCTTCGAGTTCCAGGTTGTGCCGGATGACGGGATGGTTATAGATTTCGCCGTTGTAAGCGATGGTCAGGTGGTTGTCGGGGCTGCGCATGGGCAGCGCCCCGCTGGGCGACAGGTCGAGGATTGCCAGGCGGCGGTTGCCGAGCGCGCATGATCCATCGACGATCACGTCGCCTTGATCGGGACCGCGATGCACCAGCGTTTCCAGCATGGGAGCGACTTCTTCGCGCTGTGCCGGCGTGCCGTCAATGTAGAAAATGCCGCAGATGCCGCACATGGAGACAACTTAATAACTATGGTAATGAACGTTCATGCTTCCATTATAAACGGGCTTTCAGGAAGAATACCAGCCCAAAGACGAATTCTCACGGGAGACTAACTGGAACCGGCGCAGCGCTGGTACACTGCGACCGTCTCCGCCACCATGCGCTCGACGCTGAACACCGTCTCGACGCGATCCTGCCCTTGCAGTCCCATGTGACGGCACAGCGCCGGGTCGCCCAGCAGCAGGGCGAGCGCGTCGGCGATTGCGGCGGTGTCGCGCGGCGGGACGAGGATGCCGGTTTCGCCGTCCGCCACAACTTCGGGGATGGCGCTGACGGCGCTGCCGACAATCGGCACAAGCTGCGCCATCGCTTCGAGCATGACCAGCCCGAAGCCTTCCCACAGGCTGGGCATGAGCAGCACGTCGAGCGCCGCCAGCACGGACGCCGCGTCGTCGCGCCAGCCGAGGAAGTGGACACGGTCGCCGATGCCGAGCGTCTGAGCTTCGCTTTCGAGCGCGGCGCGTTGGTCGCCCTCCCCGGCGATGATCAGGCGCGTGGCGGGGAACTGCGGCGCGACGCGGGCGAACGCGCGGATGCCGTAGACTACGCCCTTCTGTTCGATCAGCCGGCAGACCATGCCGACCAACCGGGTGTCAGGCGCGAGGCTCAGCTCGCCGCGCAGCGCCGCGCCCGCCGCCTTGCGATCCGGCGCGTGGAGCGGCTGCCCGTAATGGATGGTCGTGAGCTTGCGGGCGGGCGCGCCCTCGACTTCGACGCAGAAGCGGGCGATGGCGTGCGAGATGGCGATGCCGGCGCTGGTGAAGCGCCACAGCACACGGTTGAGCGCGCGCGCCGGCTGGCGGCGGCGAAACGTGTCGTCGTTGTGGCGGCTGGTGATGACTGTGCGCACCCCGGCGCTTTTCGCGGCGATCATGCCGTACAGGTCGGCATGAATCAGGTGGGTGTGGACGATTTGCGGGCGCAGGTCGCGCAGGGCGCGGCGCAACCGCCCGATCACGGGCAGATCGACATGGCGGTAGATGGGGATGCGCCGCACCGGGACGCCCGCTGCTTCCAGTTCAGCCGCCATGTCGGCGACCGGGTGCGCCGGGTCTTCGAGCAGCAGCAGCGACACGTCGACGCCGCGCGCCCTGAGCGCGGGCAGCAGGATCAGCAAGTGGCGTTCCGCGCCGGA